>DUHJ01000233.1 GCA_013330925.1 Candidatus Poseidoniaceae archaeon
TTGCCGTGGACGAGCGAAGCAAAGGCTGGCCGGCCACCTCGGACGACATTTACGTCTGTCACGGCGTCACTGAAGCGTTGCAACTCTTGTTCGCCGGTGTCCTCGAGGAAGGCGATGTTGTGCTTGCCCCCGGCCCTCATTACCCACCCTACATGGCCTATCCACAGATGTACGGTGCTCACACCGTTGAATACCGATTGGATGCAAACGACGGTTGGCGGATTGATGTTGAGGATTTGGCCTCCAAAATGAGCGATGACGTTCGGTTCGTGGTGCTGATCAACCCCAACAACCCGACAGGAAACGTGGCGACGCCAGCAGAAATCGATGCCGTCCTCGAGATCGTGTCCAACTGGCCGCAATGCATGGTGATCGCCGACGAAATCTACGATGGACTCGATTTCACTGGGCAACAGGTCTCGGTCGCCAGTCGGTCAACTTCAGTGCCCGTCATCACGTTGAACGGTGTGTCCAAGGTGTACTTTGCACCAGGTTGGCGGATCGGTTGGTTTGGACTCCACGATCCAGAAGGCCGACTCGCATCCGTCCGTGAGGCGCTTGAGCGTCTCCTTCGATCTCGCCTGTGTGCGTCCACGCCAGCCCAGCGGGGGTACTTGGCTGGCCTGACAGGGGACCGGTCATGGATGGGTCCCTATGCTGAACGTGTCAAGGCACAACGTCAGCGGTGCCTCGACAGGATTGCAACCATCGAAGGCTTGGACGTGGAAGCACCGGGTGGCGCGTTCTACATGTTTGTACGGTTGACGGAACCTGTTTGGGCCAACGACGACAAGCAGTTTGTGTTGGATTTGCTGCATGAGGAACACGTCCTGCTCGTCCACGGGAGCGGATTCAGTCCTGACCGAGGTCGGGGGCACATTCGTCTGGTCTATTTGGCCGATGTGGCTGTTTTGGACGAAGCATTCGACCGGATTGAACGCTTTTTGAAGCGACACAGGGCCTGACCGTGTCGGAGATGGATTCTTGAGCAGGTCCTGCTCAGAACGAAGCATGAACCGGGCCTTGGCGCTTTTGTTCGCTTCGGTTTGGCTGTTGCCGACCGCCGCGGCAGAGGTCGTCATCGTCCAACCAAGCGAACCGAGTGCAGCATTGGCCATTCCGTTCAGCATTGCTGTGGTGGCCGCGCTTTTGCTGTGGAGGTGGTTTGTTCCTCGGCAACTTGCATCCTTGCAAGTGGCGTTCGAAATCGACGATAACCTCTACGAGGTTCACAGGATTTCGAAGACGGTCGCCGAGGCACGAGAACTCCTTGGAGAGAGGACCGTGAGCAAGGGTGTCATCCTGTACATGATGGGGATGACCGGCATCCTCCTCCTCATCGCAGAACTGATGTTCGACCCCCAAACCTTCTACCAGCCAAACCTGTTCCTCATCGCGATTTTGGTGGGAATCCCGATTTTCTTTTCGCCCTGGGAGACGCTGAACGCACAGCTGATCGGTGTCGGGAAAGCGAACGTCAAGGTCGGAATTGTCTCCCGCCTCGGTCGCTTGACCACCCTGCCGTTGTTGATTGCCGCGCTCATCGCGACCGTCTTCCTTGGGCTTCAATTGGAAGGGACGGTGACGCCCGAATGGATTGCCATTTCCATGTTGGTTTTCATGGGGCCCACGATCATCGCGTATGGGCGCATCATGGGGGCGTCGTGGAACGTTTTGTTGCTCAACAAGTGGCGGTCCTTCCGTGGTCAGACCACGGCCATCGATCCCGAGCGACCTGCGTTCATCAACCGCTTGGTGGCCGTTGTGCTGGTGTTGTTCCTGTTCACCATGCCCTTGACCGCGCTGAATGGCATTGTCACGGTCATCTATGTCGTGACCGTTGACCCACCGAACACCGAATCGATGCTGAACTACGGCGGCATCATCGGATACTCCATTTACACCAACATCGACGTGATCATGGAAATTGTTGGCCAGCTTGAGGCGCTCAAGAGCCTCCCTCAGGTGCTTTCGCTTTACCTGTCCTTGAACGTCGCCATCGTCGGACTTGCGTTCATTTTCGAGTTGACGCGTAACCTCCTCCTCGGTGGTCAGTCCTTTGGTGGAACCTTCGGCGTGCAGTTGGCCCCACCGCGTGACATTCGAAGCGAGGTTGACGTCCGTGGCAAGTTGGTGGCCTTCTGTTTCGCAGGATTTTCTGGATACACCGTCCTCTTGCTTCTTCTTGTGTGCTACAAGGAATTTGGCGACGTCATGCCCTACACCGAATGGTTGAATCAGCAGCAATTTGACGAGGAAATGCGTCTGTTGACCACGTGGATGTTCATCGCGGTCGGTCAAGCGATTTTCATGCTCACTTGGCTGGCGTCCATCAGCCAATTCGGACGTCTTCGAGGGCTCCGTTTCGACATCGATCCTGACCGACGCCGTGACGGTGCAGTCATGCTCACTGAAGGGAACAGCTTGCGGATGATGATCGACAAAGCAGCCCAAAACGACGACATCGATCTGCTTCGCCGCCTGCAGAACGCAGAGTTCACCGACGACGAGGCCCTCATTCGACACGAGAAGGCAAGGGCGCGTATGTGGGAGCTTTCCCTTCGTGGCCTGTGGCCTCAGGCATCGGAAGAGGCGAAGAAGGTGCTTGCACAGTCTGGTGGAGACGACGACGAGTCACGTCTGCTGCTCGCGGTGTCCTACCTCGCAAGCCGTCGCCTTGACGCGGCAAGGGAAGCGTTGTACGGCCTTGAGCAACCCGAGGGTTACGATGAACCCGAACTCATCTCCTTCCTGTGTGAATGGCTTGATCCCTGGCACGGACGCGTGGACGAGGACGACATTTGGGACTGGGAGAACAACTCCACCATCGATCACCTCCAAGACATGATGAAGATGCTCGAATATTGGGACCCGAACCCCGATACCATGAATCGACACGAGGACCGATTGTCCCGTATTGGGCGCATTTCTCGCGTTGCTTTGCTGCGAGCACAACGCCGTCACAAGGAAGCACTCGAAATGGCGCTTGATTGTGTCCGATCGGATCCGACGGGTGTTCGACCAAGGATTGCGGTGGCGCTTTGCCTCCTCGACCAAGGCCGTTGGCACGAATCACGTACGGTGTTGGATGAACTCAACACGAGCGATCCAACCGATCCTCGGGTCAAGGGCCTGATGGCCTTGATGGGTCATCACCCCGACATGGAGGAATTCGAGGTGTCCATGGCGATGGACCCACGATCAAAAGGCAGGAATTACCTCGACGAGGCGCCGATCAATCCAATGGCAGGCGCCTTGATCCGAGGTGGACTGGACGAGGCCCTCACGGCGAATGCCTTGATTGTGGCTCACGAAGCTGTGCGTCGAGTCGTTGGGCCAGGTCACAAGATCTCCGCCTTGACGTACCTCGTACATCTAGGACTTGTGCTTCCGTTCTGGGGCATGGGTGCCGCTTACCTAGCCACGCTGCGAGGAACGACGGTCGGTATTGGGGCAGCGGTGGCCTTCGGTGGTCTTCATCTGATGTACATCCGTTTGCTCAAGCAACAACGCCATGTGGTCAAACAGCGTGATCAACGGATGATGATCGAACTTGGACGTCGTTTGAAGCGCAAGAAGGCCGTACCGACCGAAGGGAACACGCCTGTCGGGACCCACCTCATTCTCACAGGGCTTTTGGTGACGGTGAACGGTGTCGTTCTCGACATTGGTCTGCCCGCTTGGTTGGCAGCGAGGAACGAGCCGATCGCCGAACGGTCCATTCAGG
>DUHJ01000004.1 GCA_013330925.1 Candidatus Poseidoniaceae archaeon
GTCCTGGTGGCACGGGCAGGGGTGAAGATGCCGAAGGCTCCCTTTGTACCGTAGACGATGTGCACCAAATCCGCGAGCACGTCGAGCACCGCAAGGTCGTGCTCGATGACGATGACGCGACGTTCCGCGGCCAGTTCCTGCACGATGCGAACGATGCGCATTCGCTCGTAGATGTCGAGGTACGAAGAGGGCTCGTCAAGGAAGTACACGTCAGCATCGCGCAACAGGGTCGCAGCCATCGCCATCCGTTGCAATTCACCGCCGGAGAGTTGAGCGATCTCTCGCTCAAGGAGGTGGTCGATGCCCAAGCCTTCTGTCAATTCGACGAACAGGCCACGTTCATCCACCTTCCGCAGCAGGTCGCCGACCTTGCCTTTGACGCGCTGAGGCAGGCGGTCGACGTTCTGAGGCTTGACCGCCACGGAGATTCGACCTTCTTTGACCTCCACCAAGAAATCGCGAAGTTCGCCGCGTGGCAAGCTGTTGATCACCGCGTCCCAATCCGCCTCGGCACGCCAATCTCCCAAATTGGGCACCAAACGCCCGGAAAGCGCGTTGAACGCCGTCGACTTCCCCATGCCGTTTGGCCCGAGGATGCCGACGACCTGGTCCTTCGATGGGGTCGGAAGCCGGAAGAGACGAAACCCGTTGAGGGAATACCGGTGAATCATGTCGGTTTCGAGTTCCTCCGGGAGCTGTTCGATGATCAGGGCATCGTGAGGACACTTGTTGATGCAAATCCCACAGCCGATGCAGAGGCTTTCGGAGATGTGGGGCTTGCCTGTTTTGTGGTCCAGAACGATGCATTCTTGCCCGTTCCGAACAGGCGGGCAGAAGGCATGGCATTCTGCATTGCACTTCTTGGGTTGACAGTTGTCTTCCCGAAGCACAGCAACCCGCATGGTGGACCCTCCTGGAACGAACGCGCCGGTGGCGCGCTATCAACGTGACCTCAAACGAGGCCCTTGAGGTGCTCAGCGCCGCGGACCAACTTGGTCGAGCAGGGCGTGGGGAATTTCATGCTGGCCTTGCGGAGCGCAGACTTCGCCGTGAGGTAATGCTCAGGGGTGGTCTGGAGGGTCAAGACACGCTGGCCGCGCTGAACGCGAGCGGCGGTGCCGACGTTCTTTCCGAAGGCGCAACGCATGCCCTGAGACACACGGTCAGCACCTGCACCGGTCGCTTGCTTGTTCTCGCGGAGGACGTGGTGAGGGTAGGTGTGGACGCGGAGCGCGTAGCCTTGAGCGCCGGAGGCGTTACGGATGGTCGCGTTGCAAATCACACGGGCTGCTTCGAGCGCCGTGTGGCGGATCTGACAGGCGTTGTCAGCGCGGAGTTCGAGGACAACCGGGAAGCCCCCCGTCTCGGCCGCACGGCGGTTCCCAACGTGGAACTGCATGATACGGTTGTTGGGCACACCGCCGATGTACTTGCGCCGGGTGTACGCAGGGCCCTTGACTTGGCGGTACATCTTCGCGGGCTTGCGTGCCATAACGGGACCTCCGAGCAGGCTGCCGACCTGAACGCTGCTTATGAGGCCTCCGATGAACAATCCAAGGACCACCCTCGCGAAAAGCCTTGAGAGCCCTGACCTCGTGGTGTCATCATGGCCTCGGGTCTCTCGCGACTTTTGGAGGAGGAGTCAGAGCACCAATGGCTTGCCATTGGCCTCTTCGCCCTTTTCGCCCTCGCAGGTGGATGGGCGGTCAGCGCCACGGGAACCATCTCCTCGCTCGGCAATGCCCCGGTCACGGCCGCATGGCAAGGCCATGATGTGCTTGACATCGCAATGCTGGACGCGGAATGGGACCTTGCCCACGTCGGCATCGTGGTGGATCCGCAAGGGCCCCTGCTCTACCTCCAAGAAAATGAAGGCCAAGAAGGCGTGACGCTCATCACCAGGTCAACCGTGCCCGAGCGGCTTCTGGACACTGAGGACGGCGTATGGTGGGACGCCGGGAATGGCGTTCTGCAAGGATGCTACGTCGATGGAGACGAAGTGGTCTTCCAACAAAGCCTGTCTGGGCTTGACCAAGGACAAGCCGTCGATCTCGTTCTTGCTGAAGACACGACGAACGTCCTCGGTTGGTTGCTGGTGGCGGACGGCCAGAGCACATCGGCCGTGGCCTACGATGGACTTGGGTCCAATTTCACGGCCGTCAGCGCCCCAGAAGGCGTCACATGGACGCACCTCGAACGGTTCGACGAGCGCCACCTGGCCGCAATCGGGTGGCGCGTGGCCGCCACACCAGGCCAAAATCCAGCCCAACCAGAGATGCAGGCGTGGATCACGGTCATTCAGGTACAGGACGGCACCATGACGAAGTTGCAGAGCGTGGAGGGCCCCCTCGGCAGCGTCCACAGCACGGCTTCGTTCGACGATGGGACCGTTCT
Organism: Candidatus Poseidoniaceae archaeon; assembly: GCA_013330925.1. GTDB lineage: Archaea > Thermoplasmatota > Poseidoniia > Poseidoniales > Poseidoniaceae > MGIIa-L3 > MGIIa-L3 sp11892u. The sequence continues at coordinate 2,395 of DUHJ01000004.1, forward strand.
TGTGGCCACCGAAGAAAACGCCGTTCTGGTCGACTCAGACGCGTCGACCACGAGTCTCGGGGTGCGCTCGTCGGCCGCCATGCTTGCAGACGACGGCACCGTCTGGTTCGCCGGGAGCGGGGACAGCACGCTCATGCCACGATGGATGGACGGGACCCTCGACACCGAACGCTTGGCTTCGCCCCTTGGCCTGGCCGTCACATCCGCTGAAAGCGACGGCCACCGATGGGTGCTCTTCGGTACCAACGGAGACGGTGAACACGCCGCGATGGTGCTTGACGTGGATCAGAACGCCTCGCCGCTCAGCGGTCGCGGCTTCCTGAACCTCATGTTCTTGGTCGTTGGAACCGCATCCATCCTCGGCATTGCAAGCACGTGGTGGCGCCAATCCACCGTGTGAGCGACACAGAGGCCCTTCGCCACCTTCATGTGCCCTCGTCCGTGCTGGACAGGCCTGACTCAGGGGCATGGCCATGGCGAAGCGGACGATGATGGACCAGCACGCCGAATTGAAGGCGGCGCACCCTGACACGGTCCTCTTCTTCCGCATGGGTGACTTCTACGAGCTCTTTCACGACGATGCCGAGGTTGGCGCCGAGGCCTTGGGCCTGACGTTGACCGCCCGTGACAAGGCGTCCAGCACCCCGATTCCAATGGCAGGCTTCCCGTGGCACCAACTCGAGGAACAGCTGCGAATCATGCTTCGTACGGGTCGAAAAGTTGCCGTTGCGGAGCAGGAAGAAGAACTCCGTGAGGGTGCAAAATTGCTCGAACGCGTGGTAACCAGGGTCTACACTCCGGGTTCCTTGTACGAAGAAGGCTTGCTTGGGACGGAACAAGCCACGGTGCTCGCTACGGTCGTCCAGCGCTCGGACACCCTAGGACTCGCCGTGCTGGACGCGGCATCCAGCTCCGGCCAATGCATGCAATTTGACGGTCCCGATCGATGGTCTCGCTTGCACGACGAATTGCTTCGCTGGTCACCAAGCGAATTGGTGGTCCGGAGGACGATGGCCGAAGCATCCGCCTTCGGCGCCCTTGTTGGTGACCTCCCCCAGACCGTAATTTCGCAGCACACGTGCACCCCAAAGCGTGGGAAGGCCGGGTTGATTCGTGCGTTGGGCGTGGCCGATTTGGGTCACCTTGACCTTGATGCCTCTGAGGCGGCCTTGGACGCGGCCGGTCTTGGCGTGGATTACCTGACCACCATGCTCCACACCGACGTGGCATTGGTGGACCTCGACGTTGCAGAAGAACAAGCGGCGATGGTTCTCGACCGCACCACGCTTCGGAACTTGGAGGTCATCAGCACGCTGGCGGGTGAGCACGAAGGGTCGCTTCTCGCGGCGGTGGGACGCTGCCGGACCGCCATGGGACGGCGGCGCCTCAAAGCATGGCTCCTTCGTCCCCTCAACGACCTCTCCGCCATCTCTGCCCGGCACGACGCCGTGGCGGCCTTGAGCCGATCCTCTCGCCGGCTCGAAGCACTGCGTGTGGCCCTCACGGGCATGCGCGACCTCGAGCGTCTGGCCACCCTCGCCGGCCAT
>DUHJ01000102.1 GCA_013330925.1 Candidatus Poseidoniaceae archaeon
GTAGGCCTCCTGTGAACGCGCAAACCCTGCCTTGTAGACGCCGTTGTTGACCGACTCGTAGTTCGCGTCGATCATCGCATCGATGTCTTCCAACAAGGCCTCTGGACTGAGGTTGCGTCCGTTCGTCAGCCCGGCTTGGGCGAAGGCCGTGGTGAACATCCGAACGATTTCGCGGCTCTCGTTGTTGACGATGGTGCCGTGATGGCGGTCCCACAGGACCGGGACGGTCCCGATGCGTCCTGAAGCGGCCCAGTCCGGATGCGCCGTCCAGTAGACGTACTCCAACGAGTCGCCCCCAAGCACACGATCCGCCGTGGCTCCGGGCTCGTCTGGATTGAACACCCAACTTCCGTCGCCCTGCATGCGCCAATCCACCACGTCCACGCTGATGGCGTCCTCAAGGCCGAGCAAGGCGCGGGTCAACAGGGTGCGGTGCGCCCAAGGACACGCATGAGAGACGTAGAGGTGGTAGCGGTTGAGGTCCGGCTGGAACGGCCCTTCGATCAGAACATGGTCTCGGAACTCGCTCGATTTCCTGACGAAGGTTCCCTTGTCGTAAGCCGTGGTCCACGCGCTCGATTGTTTGTCCATGCCAATGCAACGACGACCGAGGCTTGAACCCCTGCTTTCCCACCCATGAGCAAGTGACGGATGAACAACGGCTTCCGCACGTCTGATGAACCACCGCGGTGACGAGCAGGCATGGTGCGGGCGGAGGACCTTGTCGTGGAGACCTTCTTCGTCGGGCCACTCCAGATGCGCTGTTCTGTGGTCTGCGACACCTCAACCGGCGACACCGTCGTCATCGACGCCGGCGACGAGCCGGATCGGCTCATCGCGTGGAACGACCGTGGAGAAGGCGTCGGTCCAGATTGGTCGAGCAACCCGCAAGCGAGGGACGCGGGTGACCGAACCGTGGTGGCCTTGCTGAACACGCACGCGCACTTCGACCACTCTGGCCACGTCCCCACCGTCCGCGAGCACTGGGGTGTTGAATGGTGGCTTCACCCCGACGACACCTTCCTGCAAACCCTGGCCCAGCAAAGCGCGGCCCGCTGGGGACTGCCGCCCTTGCCGGAACCGGCCTTGGCCGACCACGACCTTGCTCACGGCGAGACGGTCCACATCGGCAGCCTTGCCTTCGACGTCCTGCACACGCCAGGCCATACCCTCGGTGGCGTGTGCTTGCTGTTGCGTGTTGAAGGCGCCGCCGACCATCTCTTCGTGGGCGACACCTTGTTTGCGGGCTCGGTCGGAAGGACCGACCTGCCCAACACCGGCGGTGATTTCCAGCTCTTGGCCCGATCGATTCACACCCACCTCTGGCCGCTTGACGGCTCGACGGTCGTCCATCCCGGGCACGGCCCGCTGACCACCATCGGTCACGAGCGAGAGACCAATCCTTTCGTCGGTGTTGGCGCAGGGGAACACGGCACCTACGGCCGCGGAAAGTACGCCTGATGCCTCAGGACATCATGCCCGAAAGCGTCGAAGTCAGCACGGGGAGGGCTTCTTCCCACGTGGCCACGATGCCGTAATCGGCGTGCTTGAAAATCGGAGCATCCGCGTCCTTGTTGATGGCCACGATGTACTTCGAAGAGCGCATTCCCGCCAGGTGCTGAATCGCTCCAGAAATGCCGACGGCGATGTACAGGTTGGGGTTGACCGTCTTGCCGGTCTGGCCCACCTGCATGCTGTGAGGGATCTCGTCCCACGTGTCGACGGCAGCACGGGAGGCGCCGACGGCGGCGCCAATGGCGTCCGCGAGGGTCTCCAGATGGCTGAAGTTGTCCGGAGAGCCCATCCCTCGGCCGCCAGAGACGATGATGTTGGCTTCAGCGACGTCGAGGCGCTCGCTCGCACGGGCCATCATCTCGACGACGGCCGTACGAACGTCGCCGGAGGCGTCCATCACGGACACGTCGGCAGAACCACCGGATGCGGCAGCGGCGAACACGTTGGCACGGAGGGTGATGACCGATGCACCGTCGACTTCGACGGTTTGCATGGCCTTGCCCGAGAGGATTGGCGAGGTCATTTGACCGCCGTTGACGGCCACGACGTCTTGGACAACGGGCAGGCCGCGGCGTGCCGCGAGGCGCGCTGCGAGGTCCTTGGAACGGGCGCTGGCCAGGGCGATGACGGTGCCCTGTGGGGCGACGGCGTCGATGGCCTGAGCCCAAGCGGCCGCGTCGTATGCGGCGAAGACGTCGGACTTGGCCGCGATGACGCGGCCCACGCCGTCAAAGGCGGCGGCGTTAGCGGCGCCTGCATCGGTGCAGGGCACGACCACGGTCGGGTTGGCACCCATCCCGACGGCAGCGGTCACGAGTTCGGCGGTGGAAGGAGCGACAACGCCCCCAGCGGTTTCAGCAATAATGACGGTTTCAGACATGGTGATCACCTCAGAGAACGTTGGCTTCCTCACGGAGCAGACGAGCGACGTCCGCAGCAGCGGCACCGCCTTCGTACGATTTGCCCGCCGGCTTGGCGGGAGGGAGGGAGCAAGCGACGATGCGGACGGTGCTCGCACCGGCGGACACCGGTCGAACGTCGACGGTGGCCTTCTTGGCCTGCATGATGCCACGGACGTTGGGCTTGCACACCTTCAGGTCGCCCTTGTCGCAAGAGATCACGGCGGGGGCAGGGACGTGCACGCGGGCGTTGCCGCCTTCAGCCGGGCACAAAGCGTGGACGTCACCGTCGAACGTGAGGCCGACGACGTTGGACACGCTGGCCCAACCCAGTCGCTCGGCGACGCCTGGCCCGGTGGAGCCAGCGCCGGTGTCCGCCGCTGACTTGCCGCAGTAGACGACTTCGGCACCGAGGTTGGCGACGGCCGTGGCGATGGCGCTTTGCAGGGCGTTGGAATCGAGCCAGCCCTCATGATCGAGGCGGACGATGTGGTCGGCGCCGATGGCCTTGGCGTCTTTCAGGACCTTGTCGGCACCCGGGCCGCCCATGGTCAACGCCGTGACGTTCCCGCCGACGGCTTCCTTGTGGCGGAGGGCCGCTTCCAAGGCGAATTCGTCGTAGGGGCTCATCACCATCTTCACGCCGGACAGGTCGACCGCATCGCCGGCGATGGCGATGCGAGCGTTGGTGTCTGGTACTTGCTTGACAAGGACGACGATTTCTGGCATCTGAGCACCTGTGTTCTGCGGCACCGGTGCGGGGCACAAGAAGGTTGTCTCAAGCCTCAGCACCACGCAACCGCGCTTGGTTTGCAGGGGTGAGATTGAAGAACCGTCCGGACCGAGTGCCGGCTCCATGTCCTTCGGCCGCACGGAACTCGGACCTGAAGCCGAAACGCAGGAATTGATGAACGCCTTTGGGGCGTTTATTTTTGACAAACACCAGGGCGACTTGGTGAACCTCGGGACGTGTGAGGAGGAGATTTTCTCGTTCGAAGTCGAGTGGAACGACCTTTGCTCGGACCCGGTCATCCAGGGTCATCTCGTGGACAACCTCGATCGATTCATGACCGTCGCTGAGCAAGTTCTCAACGACCGCTTCATCAAGTACATGCAACAGCCGTGCCGCTTGGTCTTGAGGCTGAACGGGTTGACCGAGCAACACAAGCGCCGTCTTGACAGCCTGCGCATGCGGGACCGCCGCAAATTGTTCAGCTTCGACACCCTCATTGTCGGTCGAACGCCGCCGTTGGGTTACCTGAAGCGAGCCGCGTACGCCTGTGCGGCAAAGGGCTGCACCTATGTGGGCTACATCGAACAGCGGCTCGCCCGTCAACGGGAAAGCCCGGGGCAATGCCC
>DUHJ01000185.1 GCA_013330925.1 Candidatus Poseidoniaceae archaeon
GCCAGGGATGAACCCGAGGCTGGTGCCAGCGATGCCGTCCATGGCGTCGGATTGGATTGCAACGGGAACGGCCTGTTCTTTGACGTCGTTCTCGTTGCGGTCGTCTTGTGGGTAATCCACGGATGCACGCACGATCAGGCCACCGTGGAGTTCGTTCGTCGACGTGTTGAGGATGGAATGGGCGACATCTGGTGTCCAGCTGACCGAGGACGTGTCGGAACCGATGGAGCCGAGAAGTTCGCTCGTGTTCCATGACCACGTCTGCATGACGTAGCCGATGGGGTGGACCACGGACAAGGTGACCGGGGCAGCCTTGCCGAGCTGTGCGTTGCCCAACCGACGAACTTCCACCGTGATCTCGATGGTTTCGTCCATGAAGACGTAAGGCATCACCGCACCGTCTGGCTGAATCCAACTGTCAGCGGGGCTGGACAGGTTGCCGATGGTGATGGAATTGACCAGGAAATCGTCTTTGCTTCCACCTCGTCCAGAAGCACCCTGTGCAGTGACCACAAGGGCGAGGCTGTTCAACAGAAGGAGGCCAACAAGAAGGAAGGCTCGTCGGTGGGACATGGAAGTCACAGATGAGCGACACAGGAGGGGCATATGAAGGTCGCCGTGGCCTGTCCAAGGCTCAACCGAGGCCCCGCACGGAAAACGCACTTGACGCATCCTCCTCGCTGCGGCCTGCGTCCTCTTCCGCATCCTCGCTTGGAGACCTTCTCGAAACGTCAAGGTTGAGCGGCAGCGGGACACGCGGTTGAACCGCCTCGACGATGGCTTGGAACCGGTCCTGACGGCGTTGTGCGGCCACCTCCTGCGCATGCTCTTCGCGCTCTTCCGACGGCCGCAGCCAGCGGGGCACGGTCAGTCCGCCGCCCTCCAAACACGCCAAGGTCGCGTGCACGGACAGAGGAATCACCGCGAGGGCCGTCATCAAATCGAGGAAGGAGCTGTCCGGCACCACCGCGTCACCAAGCAGGGTACTGAAAACCGCTTGCTCGAGGTTCATCGTCAAATCGACATCGCTGCCAAACCACGCCAACACGATGGTGCTCGCCAAGCGCCCAAGAAGCCACAGGACGAAGATTGGAGCGAGGTTCGAGAGCCGGGTGACGGTGATCAGGAAACGACGCATGGTGGCCGCGGCGCCAACGAGGCGGGCGGCGAACAGGTGGTAGATTCGGAAGGTGAAGAGCAAGGCCAGAACGTACAGCAGGAAGGCCATCACCAGATGCCGGTCCTCGTGCACCAAACCTTCGGGCATGGCGACGATAAGGGCGATGGGCAACACCACCAAAACGGTTTGAAACGGCACGGCAAGGAGAATGAGGCCACCGTGGGTGACGGTGATGGGGTGCCCTTGTTGCACCCGATCGTGGGTCAGGAGAGCCAAGCGACCGTGGCTGGATTGGGCGTAATCATGCCGTGCGTTCCGAATCAAGTCGGCCTGCCGTGGCGAGCGGGAGAATCCGAGCGTGGCGGCCCAACCGCCCCGTTCCACCACAGGCAAGGGGCGCCATCCACCGAACACCGCGGCGAGCAAGAAGGCCAACATGCCGTAACTCACGGATGCGGCGGTGATCCAGGGCATCATGTCAAAACGAAACTGGAGCGATGCTTGTGCGTCGTTCCATTCAAACTGCAGCAGGTAGGTCAGGCTGAACGCCACGAAGGGCGTGGCGAAGACCTGCAAGAGAAGGATGAAACTGAGCCAAAGCCGTGGCAGGAGAGGAGCCCGCCGTGGCTGCATCGGTCTGCCTGAACTTGGACAGGCTATGAGGTTGGTCCGTTTGGAGCGGTCCGCAAGCCCGACCTTTGACCTAGGGCCGATGCTCCGAAGGCCCAAGGGCGTGGCCGTCGGCCATCCAAAGCCGCAAGATGGCCACCGGCAAGCGCTCGCTGCGTGGACGTCCGAGGTCCGGGCGTGGTAAGGGATCGAGCACGGTCCTGCACGCCGCACAGCGCACGCTCAGCACTTCCCACACGGGCTCGGGAAGGGCGCAGCATGCCGTCTCCTGTTCGCAAGCATCCATGACGGTCTGAAGGCGAACCGCGGTGTTCATCGACAGCGGGACGCTTTCCGCGTCGGTCAATGCGATGAGGCGTTGGATGGCCGTCCAACCGGCTCCGGCCCAAAGGCCGAAACCGAAGGCCGCGTTTCCGCTTCGAAGGCTTGCCGCACCAAACAGGAGAGGGATGAGCGTCAAGGGCAGCACCCCCCACCACAACCTGCGCATGAGCAGGACGCGGGCGGTCAAGTGCGGTTCCAAGCGTAGCGGAGCAGGGTGAGGTGAAAAGCGCAGGTTGAATCCCTTGGTTCGGCACAAGATGAGCATCGGCAACCGAGGGAGCAAGTGACCAAGCAGCACCCCCAGCATGAGGCGGAAAGCGACGCCAAGAAGCGACATTGGGATCACCCGCGGAGGCGACGAAGGGTGCCCTCAAACAGGTCCATTCCCCGCGAAATGTCCTCGCGACCGATGGTGTAGGCAAAGCGAAGGTGGCCCTCTCCGCTGCGTCCGAAGGCCGTCCCTGGGGAGCAGAGGACGCCGTCTTTGAGGACTTCGAGGGCCAATGCTTCGCTCGTCATGCCTGGAACCTCGACCTTCGGGAAGACGTAAATTGACCCCTTGGGGCGATGGCACTGTACACCTGGCATGGCGTTGAGCCGATCGGTGATGAGCTCGGAGCGAGCTTGGAATTCCTTGGCGAGAAGGTCTGGATAATCCGGGGCTTTCTCGATGGCCGCCAGCACAGCGTATTGCATGGCGTCGTTCGGACAGGCCGTGAGGTAGTACTGGATTTTGATGGCCTGCA
>DUHJ01000136.1:0-11469 GCA_013330925.1 Candidatus Poseidoniaceae archaeon
CTTCGGCTCCGGCATGGTTGACTCAGGGACCGCTGCCCTTTCAAGGGAGAGCAGTGTTCACACCTCATGGACCAGCGTGAGCACGGGGTGTTGACCCTCCTGCTGCTGGCCATGCTGGTGGCCATGCCCTTTGGCGCGATGGCCTCTGCAGAAGGCACGCAGGACCTCCAAGTGAGCCTCGAAGTGGGCACCCTTGACCGCCCCTGGTTGGTCGACGGCGAGGTGCTCTCCTTGTCGGCTGCTTTGGTGAACCCGACCGGTGAAACCGTCGAGACCGAGACCGATCCATCCTGCGGTTTGGTGCTCTCTGTCTACGACGTCAGCGGCTCCATGGTCCTCGACGGAACGCTCGCTTGTCGAGGGCAAGAGCGGGCCCTCAGCCTTGCCCCTGGCGAAGAAGCCCTGAGCGCGTCCTTCTCCGTCAGCGCTTCTCAGTTGGGCTTGTCCACGGGCACCTACGAACTTCGGGTGCTCCACCCGGACACCGGCGCTTCGTCCTCCACTTTCGTGGACGTGCAACGTGACGTGCAGTGGCCGGAAGACCTTGTCTTGGAAGGCATCAGCGTCGCGCGGTCCGACACCGCAGAGCACGGAGAAGCCCTGCTCTTGCGTTGGCGGAACGCCGGTTCAGAAACGCTGGCTTGGCCCGATGAAGGATGCACGCTTCATCGCGTGGGGGCCGGTTGGTCGACCTTCACCACCTGCCCAGAGCAGGCCGAGGCCTTGGCGCCATGGGAGGTTCGTATGGTGGCGGTCGTCACCCCGAATGCCGCAGACCTCGATCTAAACGGGCAATTCGTTCTGTCCACGCCAGCCGGAGAGCGGACCGTTGTCCACACGCCTGCGAGCTCCGAAACCCCGCTCGAAGACCTTGGCATGTCGGTTCACTTTGATGCACAGAAAGCGGTGTACAGGACCGGCGACATCGTTCAGCCGACCGTCCGTCTCAGCAACCACGGCACCGAGGACCTCGTGTTGGACACGACCACGACCTGTCGAGCAGATTGGTGGGCAGCGGACGCCACAGGACACATCGTGTACGACAGCCGGTGGGATGCGCCATGCCTTGAGCTGGACGACCGACGTTCCTTGGACGCAGGAGAACACATCGACCATCCTGGCCTCGGGTGGGGCCTGATCGATCAGCAAGGGTGCACCGTACCAAGCGGCACCTATGCCATCGTGGCACGCTCGGACGACCTCTCGCTCAGCACCTCCACCACCGTTGTCGTGGAACATGAGGTTCCCGAAGGATGCGCGCTTGACGACGGACTCGACTTTGACGCGTGGCTCGAGGTGAGCGACGACGACCTTCCATCCCTTCACATCGAAGTCAGCCCACGCGAGGGTGCCTCGGATTTGGTGTTGCAAGGCGTGTGTGCGGGTCGCATGATCCTCTACGATGCAGAGGGCTCCGTTTTGTTCGACCAGATGGTTGGATGCGAGGGGCGTCACAGCCGTCAGTACCACCTTCCAACCCCCGATGCTGCCCTCCGCTTGTCGATGGGTGGCGTCGCCCTCACCACGTCCGAGGGTGACATCCTGACCGAAGGCAGTTACGCCATGGAGTTCCAACTTCAGGCGGCTCGGCCGACGTCGCACGCTGCGGACCTTACGATCGCTTCCGATGGCCAGGCTCCCGAAGAAGAGGCTGAAGTGTTCGTTCCTGTCGCTCCTCCCCGCACGGAAGAAGGCGCTTGGATTGGGCTTCAGGCCTCCGGAACGGCGTGTTGGGTGCTCCAAACAGGACCGTCCACCTACCTCGCTCTGGCCGGTGATGGCCCTGAAGGTTGGACGCCTCGCGCAGGTTTGCGCGGGGTGTACACCGTGCAAGATGCAGAATCGGCTCCCACGTGCCTTGGTGTCGACGCCGCCCCCACGGTCATCCTTGAGGTGCAAGAGGAGCGTAAGGCAGCTCCGGTCGTGACGGAAGAACCCGAAGCCCAACCCGCCAGCGAACCGGCGGCGGTCGACGATGTCGCCGTCTTGACCGTGACGCCAGCGGCCGTGGTCGCGACCGTGGTGTCCACCTCGCTCCTCGGTTTGCTGGTGACCGCCTTTGTGACCAACGAAACGTGGCGCCTCCCCGCGTCGACGGCCGGCCTGTGGCTGTTCGGTTTGCTTGGCCGTACCAAGGAAACCAGCGACGGCCGCTTCCAACGTGGACGCATCATGGGGTACCTCCAGGCCAATCCAGGGTGCCATTTCCGTGCGCTCATGAACGCCTTGGATTTGTCCAACGGGCAAACCACACACCACCTCCGCGTGCTGGAGCGAGAAGAGCAAATCTGGCGCCGCAAAGACGGACGTCTCATTCGCTTGTACCCGTTGACGCGGGACCTCCACCCGGGCATCGCCGAGGATCAACTCCCGGTGCCTCCGCTGTCTATGGACCCCAACTCCCTGCAAGGGCGCATCCTCTCGATGCTGGACGACGACGGCCTGATGGGTGATTTCCCAACGCAGGCCGAATTGGCCCGCCGGCTCGAGCGGAGCCAACAATTGGTCTCTCACCACCTCCGTACCTTGGAGCGTTACGGGTTGGTGGAGAAGCAGAAGATGGGCATGCGCTCGCGGTACGTGCTCACACGCGAAGCGGTGTACCTGCTTGAGCGGACCGACACCGAACGCGGTGCTTAGGTGGTTGGATTCAAGTCAGGGGCGCCGCTCGGCCCGGTTGGGGGCCACCCATGAGCGACGAACCAATCCGTGTCGACGAGGTGGCGTGGCAACGCCGCTGGGACGAAGAGGGTGTGTTCCGTGCGCCGAACGAGGGTGAACGCCCGACCTTCTACTGCCTCGAAATGTACCCCTACCCTTCCGGGAAGATGCACATGGGGCACGTTCGCAATTACTCGATTGGAGACGCCGTCGCCCGGTACAAGCGGATGCGGGGTTTCGACGTCCTCTACCCGATGGGCTTCGATTCCTTTGGTATGCCCGCCGAAAACGCCGCCATCGCCGAAGGCGGCCATCCGGCCGACATCACCGAGCGAAACATGGCCAGCATCACGGCCCAGATCAAGCGGATGGGCTTCTCCTACGATTGGGACCGCTTGGTGAAGAGCCACGACCCGCAGTACTACCGCTGGAACCAGTGGTTCTTCCTCAAATTCCTCGAAAAAGGACTGGCCTACCGCGAACAAGCGCCCGTGAATTGGTGCGAACCGTGCACGACGGTGCTGGCCAACGAGCAGGTCAAGGCCGGTCGATGCTGGCGCTGCAACGGTCCTGTGATTCAGAAGGACATGAGCCAATGGTTCCTCGACCTTCCACATTATGCTCAGGAATTGGTCGACGGTTTGGACAGCATCGATTTCCCGGAACACGTGGCGTTGTTGCAGAAGGATTGGCTCGGCCGTTCTGAAGGGGCTGAAATCGCGTTCAACCTTGAGGACGACCGAGGTGAAATCCGCGTGTTCACCACGCGCCCAGACACCTTGTTTGGCGTGACCTTCCTGACCATGGCTCCTGAACACCCAATGGCGGCCGAGCTCATGGCCGGACGCCCCGAAGAGCCTGCATGGCGTGAACTGCGGGACGAAGTCGCCCTGTTGTCGGAATTTGACCGCATCAAGCAGATGAAAAAGAAGAAGGGCATGTTTTCCGGCCTCCACGTGATTCATCCACTCACAGGGGAACGGGTCCCCCTCTGGTTCGGCAATTTCGTCATCGCCTCCTACGGTACGGGCGCGGTGATGGCCGTTCCCGGCCACGACCAGCGTGATTTCGAATTCGCGACGGCCTGCGGCCTTCCGGTTCGCCGGGTCATCGCCGATCCGAAAGGCAACGATGGACCGATGAAGAAGGCCTTCGAGGACCTTGGTCCGATGATTAATTCGCCACACCCTGGTTTCGATGGCCTGGAAGGCGACGCCGCCAAGCAAGCGGTCATCGCCGCCCTCGAAAACGCCGACGCTGGCGATCGAACGCTCAATTGGAAGATCCGCCCGTGGCTGGTGTCTCGCCAGCGCTATTGGGGCACGCCGATTCCAATCATCCACTGCCCCTCGTGCGGCATCGTGCCCGTGCCGGACGAAGACCTCCCGGTCGTGTTGCCAAGGGACGTGACCTTCACGGGAACGGGCAACCCGTTGGCCACCTCCTCCTCCTTCCTTGACGTGGCATGCCCGACGTGCGGCGAAGCCTCGCGACGCGAAACCGACACGATGGACACCTTCGTGGATTCGTCCTGGTATTTCCTGCGTTACACCGACGCGACCAACGAGGAGATGTGCTTCGATGCCGCCGTCGCCAACCGTTGGATGAACGTCGATTTCTACTGTGGCGGCATCGAGCACGCCCAAATGCACCTCATCTATGCGAGGTTTTGGACCAAGGCACTTCGCGACCTTGGTTTGCACGACATGGACGAGCCGTTCCAGAGCCTCCTGTGCCAAGGGATGGTCAACAAGTCGGCGCCGTGGTGCGATTCGTGTGCCGTGACCCTGCCGGTCTCCGCCGCCGGCGCACCCTGCCCACAGTGCGGCGATGCCTTGGGTGAGCGGAGCGCAAAGATGAGCAAATCCTTGGGCAACACGGTGTCGCCAGAAGCGATGATCGAACAATACGGTGCGGACACCGTTCGTCTGTTCATCCTCTTCGCCGCGAATCCGACGGCCGGCATGGATTGGTCCGACGCGGCCGTCGAAGCCAACCATCGTGTGGTGCAACACCTGCTGTCCATGCCCGACGCCCTGCTTTCTTGGAACAGCGAAGCACACGCCATGGACGCGTGGATGCTCGCTCGCCTCGACCAGCGCACGCTGGAATGGGCCGAGGCCATGGAGACCTACGACCTGCGCAAAGCGGTCGAAATCAGCCACTTTGAATTGGTCAAGGACCTGAACTGGTACCTCCGTCGCGCACCAGGGACCGCCGAACTTGGACGGGCCCTCTTGGAGCGCTGGGCCCATCTGCTGGCCGTCTCCACCCCACACATGGCCGAACGCTGGTGGGCCTCCGCAGGGCATACCGATCTTCTCGCCGCACGCGTGCTGGAGATGCCAGATGCGCTTGATGCGGCGGCTCAGCAGCGACTGGACCAGGAAGCCCACCTCCGGGACATGCTGGACCAAGCCCGGCGTGTGAAGACCGTTGCAGAACGTCACCTGGATGGCCCAGCGCAACACGCCACCTTCGTGGTCAGTGCGCCGTGGCGACGCTCCCTTGGTGAGGCGGCCTTGCAGCATCTTGCGGCCGACCGGCCCATCAAGGCCTTTGCTGGGCAGGTCGCTTCCCTCGGTCTGGTCGACCCCTCAAGGACGGGGGAACTCATGGGATTCTGGGGCAAGCGCATGCTTCCTCAGGTGTTCAAGTGGGACGATGAAACCCGACGCATGCTTCTTTCTGGACTTGACGAAGCGGCAAACTTGGCGGCCAACGCCGGCTTTATTGCCGACACGTTGGGCCTTCAACAGGTGACCGTCGTCGTGGCAGAAACCGCAGAGGACACGACCGACCGCGGCGGCGCAGCCATGCCCTTCGCTCCCTCAGTGGTCTTTTCCTGATCACTCCTCTTCGTCGGTGGAGGCTTCACGTCCGTTGATGAAGGTCCATCCGGCTGCTGCAAAGACCGCGAAGGCCAACACGAGAAGGGCGGTGGCGGGCACGCCAATGCCGCCTTGTGAACCGCCGCTGCTCTGTCCGGGCAGGGCACAGCCGTTGAGGTCCACGCGCAACCCATCGGCGGTACCGCCGCATCGGTCGAGGAAATTCGAGACGCCGTCTTGATCGTCGTCGGCCTGCAGCGCACTGCAGCCTCGGCCGTCCACGGTCACGCCCAAGGGGGTGCGTGGGCACACGTCCAAGCCGTCCAACACACCGTCTTGGTCGTCGTCTTCGTCCTCTTCTGCGTCTGAGCATCCGTCTCCGTCGGCGTCCAAGGCAAGGCTGAGGCGACCGATCACGCCACGTGGGCATCCATCGGCCGGGTCCACGCGTCCGTCGTCGTCGTCGTCCGTGTCCTCTTCATCGGCACATCCGTCACCGTCATGGTCCTCTTCGGAGGTGAACCCAACCATGCCCGTCGGGCATCGGTCGTAGGCGTCGAGGACGCCGTCGTCGTCGTCGTCCTGATCGTCCCGATCGTCCTTGCAACCGTCACGGTCATGGTCGTTGGACGGCGTTGAGGTCCATGGATTGAAGTCGAGCGGGCATGCATCGTTGGCTTCCAAAATGCCGTCGTCGTCAGCGTCATCGTCGCACAGGTTTCCAACGCCGTCGTTGTCAAGGTCGGCCTGGCCGGGATCGTAGACGTTGGGGCAGACGTCGGCTTGGTCCACCCATCCGTCCTCGTCCGTGTCCACGTCCGAACATCCGTCGCCTTCCTGGTCTTCCTCAGGGGTGGACACCCAGCCGACCGGGCCCTTTGGACAGGCGTCGTTGTGGTCGAAAATGCCGTCCTCGTCGTCGTCAAAATCCTCGTCGATGTCTCGGCACCCGTCCTCGTCGTGGTCGGTGGAGCGTGTGCTCCACCATCCGGTGTTCCCAAGCCGGCAATCGTCGAGGTCATCCGCGACGCCATCCCCGTCGTCGTCCGGGTCGCACAGGTCTCCAAGGCCGTCCGTGTCCCGGTCGAGTTGCTGTGGGTCGGCGATTCGAGGGCAGACGTCAATGGCGTCCAGGACACCGTCGTCGTCGAGGTCTGCGGCATAGGCCCAGAGCAGGACGTCACGGCCACCTTCGACGGGATGTTCAACCCCTTCCATGGTGATGTCTTCATCGAAACTTGCCGCCATGACCCAGCGCCCGTTGGCGTCGAAACTGAGGGCAGCCACGCGTTCATCGCCTTCGCCTCCAAGGCCTCTGGCCCATCGTGTGTTCTCTGTGTTGCCAAGGTGAACCAGCCAACCGTCGTAGGCGTTTCCAGCGTCTTGGCCGTCTGCGTCCTCGAGCACCGAGGTTCCCAACGTCAGGCCTGCGGTGCTCATCCCAGCGAGGATGCGGGTGCCGCTTGCGTCCACGTGCACGTCAACCGGCACGTCCGTGCCGGGTCCTCCGAAGACCTCGAGCTCGGACCACTCGGCCCCTCCAGACACGTGAGCGGACCAGACGTCGATGCCTTGGGACGAGGTGGCGTTGTTGCCCGAGAAGGTCGCAGCACCACCTATGGTCCCGGCCACGACCACACCGTCGTCGGCGCCGGCCGTGCAACGCACGGCTTGAACGTCACCGGCGCTTGAGGTGCTCGTGGCCCACGCGAACGCGTCCTCGCCTTCGCCAAAGCGGACCACGGCCGCGTCCGTTCCGCCCGGACTCGTGAGTTCATGTTCGCCGGCGATGAGCCGGTCCCCGAACGTGAGGGCAAGGTGCATCTGGCCTTGCCGGTTGACGCACAGCGACGCCGTCTCTTCGATGATTTGTGTGGTCTGAAGGCCGAGGCTTCGCAACGTCGTGCCGCTTTGATCGAATTCCACCACGAGGACCGCTTCGTTGTCTTGTCCAGCCACAGGGTCTTCCAATCCGTCCACGTTCACCGGGCCTTGGTGGTGGACCGCGACGTAGACCGATGCACCTTGCAAGGCAAGATCGAGGACCGTGATGGGCTGTTCGGAATTCATCTGCCGGGCCCATTGCCACACGCCGTCTTCAGTCACGCGGGCAAGGAAGGCAAAGCCGTGGTCGTTCGCTGAGGATTTTGAAAGGGCCGTGGTCGGTCCGAACGTGGCGTTGCAGGACAGGCCGGCCGTCCCTGCGCAGGCCCGCCCGGCCACCAACAGGTCCCCGTTGGGGAGCACGCCGATGCGGTCCACGCTTTCCGTGCCGTTCTCTGAGGTGACCACCGTGCCATGGGACCAGGTGCCGTTGGGGTGGGTCCAGGCTAGAAAACCGTCGAGGTTGTTGGCCGTTGCGTTGGTTTCCAAGGGGTCCAAGTCGTCTTCAAGGCTCATCCAACCGGTGAAGGTCCCGGCGACGACCATGCGGTCACCGCTCCGCGCGAGATCGAAGGGGACGTCGTCTCCGAATCCGGCGGCCGTCAAGGCCCAGCCGGTGGCGTCCACCTCATCGGCAGCGGCCAATGCCGGCAGCCAAAGGCTGAGGCAAAGCAGCCCGACCAAGAGGAGGGCCGTCCTGCGCATGGCTTCCAACGGGACCTTCTGCGTATCAAGGGTGGTCCCTCCTCGTGCGAAGGGATGATGGTGGCCACGAGGCTCGAAAGGCGTGGCCGAATGGACGCACCGCCAGCGCACCTTGGCGCCGGACCTCGCCATGAGGGGAGCCAACAAGCTGCTGGAATTGGGCGCTTGGCCGGATTGGATGGTCGGTCAACCGGCCATGATTGCACCCGGCGTTGAGCGCCCTGAATCCGGCATGATTCTGGAGGTACACCGCTTGTTGCGTGGTGCGCCCCTTGTTGAGCAGTGGCGTGTTCTTGAGGTTCGCGAGGGGACTTCTCCTGCTTTTGCCGAAGTGGTCCTCGAACTCGAAGGGCAGCTTCGTGGCGAGCGGCCCGCAGGTCGTGCCTTCCACGGGCTTCACCTCCGGTTGACCGTTCTGGCGGAGGAGGGTGGCGGGGTCGAAGCGGCCGTGAAATGGGCGCCAAAAGGCCTGTACAGGTTGCTCGGTCGAAGGCTCCGATCTGACGTGGGCAACCTTGCAGAACGTTGGGTCACCGACCTTGAAGCCGCCTGCTCGGCTTGACCGGCGCGTTCAAGGAGCGTCGTCAAGCGCTGCACCACATGAGCGACCAACGCTCCCCACGAGGAAACAACGGGGGCCGTGGACGTCGCCGCCGTGGCTCCGGAGGAAACCGGGGCAACAACAACCGCCGTTCGAAGCGGTATGGGGGTGCCCCGATCGCCGATGCACGCGTGCGCGCCGCGGACGCCGTCGCCGACGCGAACGCCAAGGCCGAGGGACGCTTCGAGCGAGACGAACCGGTCATGGGCTTCCCAGAAGGCATGGACGAGCCCGGTCGATTTTCCTTTGAGTGGCCGCTGACGCCCGTGCCGTTGGCCACCGAAGAGGAGACCGCCGGCTTGGTGGTGCGCAAGGGTGAGTTTGGCTGGCTGCCCGACGAGCGCGTTGAGGAGATCGCCGCCAAACTCGAAGGGAAGGCGATGTCGCTCGAGCAGGCCTTGTCGCTGCGCAGTGCCTTGCTGCAACAGAAGACCGTCTACTCGCACTACCGCATGCAGTCGCGTGGAAAGGCGCTGAGGGCGGCCTACGACGACGGTGTGTCCATCGTTGAATTGTCCAAGCGTTTCGACTTCCCGCCAATGAACATCTTCCGGACGGTGCTGGCCGAGAAGGGCTGGGGCAAGACGAAGATCAAGGAGTCGTTCAAAGATCCAAAGCGCCTCAAGCAGCGCGAGCGCGAGGAGTTCGAAGCGGCCGAAGCCGCGGACCGTGTCTCCAACGTGGACCAGAGCGAATCTGCGGAAGCCGCAGACCTGTTCGAAGAGATCCTGGCCGATTGGTTCGAGGACCAAGGCGTGCGCTTGCGCCGTCAGCCCGAGATGGTCAAGGAGCAATCCAAAGAGCACGGCCGGCCCATCCGCACGCCCGATCTGCTCTTCCTCGACCACGTCGAAATCAACGGTGAACCGGTCGCGTGGATCGACGCCAAGCACTTCTACGGTGCCGACGTTGACTTCCAGCGCAAGAAGATGGCCAAGCAGATGAACCGCTACATCGAGGAGTGGGGCGCCGGCGCCATCGTCTACCGTCACGGCTTCTGTGCCAACCTGTTCATTCCTGGCGTGACCCTGCTCGACGCCGGTCCGTTGGACCTCAGTCCCTTGAAGTGAGCCCACAGGCCTCAACAGGCCTTCAAGAACGCCACGTGCTTTCTATCACCATGCGCCGAGCCTTGCTGTTGTGCCTCATGCTGCCCTTGTTCTGCATGACGGCCGCTGCGGAGACGGTCATCATTTCAGTGGACAGCACCAACCTTCGCTTCACGCCAAGCGAGGTGACGATCACCGAAGGCGACGAGGTGCGCTTCTTCTGGAGCGGTCAGGCCCTGCCGCACAACGCGGTGGCCAAGGACGGCTTCTTTGACACCGGCGAGCCTGAGCGTGCGGTCGATCATACGGTGGAATTCCCAGTGGGCACCAACGGCACCTACGACTTCGTGTGTGAGCCGCACGAATCGGTCGGCATGGTCGGCACCATCACCGTCGAGCCTGCGCCACCGGTGGAGGTGGAGGAGGCGCCGCCCGAGGAACCGGTCGAGACACCGCTGAACGCCGGGGCCTCGATGATGCTCGGTTTGCTGCTGGCTTGTGCGGCCTTGGCGAGGCGTGAGTCCTAACGGACTTCGATTCAAGTCCGGGAGTCGAGACAAGGAACCCGGACACGTTGAAAGACCCACAGACCAAGGCTTACACATGGACTTGGAAACCGCCGCGAATTACGCGGAAATCGTCGGCCTGCTGACCATCCTCGGCGCCGCCGTCTACTCATTCTATCAGATCAATGAGATGAAGGCCAGCCGGGAAAGCCAAGGCGCCCTTGTGCTGTCAGCACACCTGCACAGGCCGGAGTTCATCGCGGCCGTTGTTGCGATGTCCAGTCAACCTGACCTTGGCACCCTTGAGGAGTACAAGCAGCACCATGGTGAGGCCTGGAAGGATGTCTTCACGGTGGCCGCCACCTGAGAATCGCTTGGGGCGCTCGTGCATCGAGGCGACCTGGATTTTCATCTCGTCTACGACCTGTACGGAGGGCTGATCGTGGACACCTACCACAAAATGAAGCCTATCGCGGAAGAAGACCGACGGTTGAACGGTGAGCGGCGTCTCGAATGGTTCACCTGGCTCGCCGAGCGCATCATCGAATACGACGAGACGCGCCCCAACACCTTCGTCGCGGCCCACATCGACTACAAGGATTGGAAGCCGCGCAGGAAGTGAGCTGAGCCCCTTTCTCGCAGATTGACACGGGTCAGGTCTGGCAGGCCGGACAGACGTCCAACCGTCGCCCTCCGACCCGTCCGTGGACGATCGTCGCTTGGCAGCGGTGGCAGGCCATGCCGTCGCGGTGGAACACGTAATGCCGCGCGCTGCGCCGCGCCACGCCGTTGTCGCGCATCGTCTGGAAGGTCACCATGTCCACGGTGACGCCCTTCTGATGGTAGGCCCGGTGCGTGATGTCCACCGCGGCCTGCGCCAGCGCGTCCTTTTCGGCCGCGTTCAACTGACCCACACGACGCGTGGGGTCCAAGCCTGCTTCGAAGAGGATCTCACTGCGCAGGTAATTGCCCACGCCGGCGAGGAAGCGCTGGTCGAGCAGCAGCCCCGCAAGTCCACGCCGCTGGAAGCGCGCTTCCTCGAGGTGCACGCGGACCTCCGCCACGGTGGTGCGCAGGTCGGCCACGTCAGGGCCGAGTTGAGCGATGTAGGGGTGACCCTCCACTTCCCAGGCCTCCAACAGGACCACATCGCTGGCGGACCACAGCCGGCACGCGTGCGTCTCGTTCACGAAGGCCACGCGAAGGGCCCGGTTCCAATCCGGCGGAGCCGT
>DUHJ01000136.1:11849-16107 GCA_013330925.1 Candidatus Poseidoniaceae archaeon
TGATCGCCCACGCGGATGAGCATCGCTTTGCTGCGGGCGTCCACCGATTCCACTTCACGCCCGACCCATCCGTCGAGCCGTCCCGCGATGGCGGGATGTTCGGCCTGCACCTCGAGCAGCGTCTTGCCGACGAGGGCCTTGCGCAACCGGTCCGCGGCGCGATGAATCTCCGGGCCCTCCGGCATGCTTCAACCAGCCTTGCTCCGCCTGAAAAGCGGTGTTTGCCCACCACGTTGGTGTGGAGCAAACGGTCATGGCCCTTTGCCGCAGAACCGAGCCATGGCGCGGCGCCGCTGGACGGAGGAGAAACGCATCACCCGCGAAGCGGTGACGTGGATTCACCTGCTCCTGCAAGAGCGTGGACCGATGAGCACCCGCGAAATCATCGACGCCCTCGAATCCGAAGGGCGACCTGTCCGCGTGCACGAACTGCAGCGGGCCTTGCGCCGGGCGGAACACGTGCATCCCGTCGACGAGCGGGAAGGGCCACGCGGGAAGATCACCGTGTGGGCATGGGAGATCCGCGATTAGGGCAGGTCCACCCAGAGCCGACCGTCTTCGACCTTGGTCGCGTAGACCTTGAGGTCCTTCTTTCGGGACAATTTCCCGACCAATTGGCCGTATTTCGGCACCAGCGGGAAGGGCGCCCATTCGACCAGCGACCCGTCATCGATGCGGTGTGTGGTTTGGTGCAAGGGGCAGCGCACGCAACCGTCGTCGGTGATTTTCCCACCGTAGGCCAGGGGCCACCGCATGTGGCGGCAGAGGGCTTCGGTGGCGAACCACGCTCCGTTCTTTCGCCCGACCATGACGGTGCGTCCTTTGACGACCTTCATCGCGGTCTTGTCTTTTGTCCAATTTGCTTTCATCACGTTGTGCCAAGTCATGCCGTCACCTCCACCGCTGCAGGACGGGTCAGGTCCTGCGGTCCCTGCGGGAGCGGCACACCGAGCGCTTCGAGCACGCGTTCTGCGCTCCGAAGCGTGCCTTGCACCGAGGGGTGCGTGGTGTGGTCACCCGCCAAGAGCACGCCGTCCACGTCCACCGGAAGGTGGTCGCGTCCGACGTGATGGGTGGGAATGTTGGGCAAGGCATGACGCACGTCGGTTCGACCGACGTGCCGCCACGTGGAGGCTTCAGGGAACCAGGAAAGGAGGCGCTCCTGCACGCCCTCAGGCGTGTGTTCGTGCGCACCGAGCAACGTGGCCACCACCAGATGTTGGCCGTCGGCGCGCGGGTGCAGAAGGGTCGGCACGTGCACGTGAAGCACGGGTGAATGGTCAGGATCGTATTCACCGTTCAGCAGCAGGCGTGCCGCACGCATCGGTGGGGTTGAGGAGGCGTAGACCATGGTGGTCGTGCGTCGCTCGTCTGGGCTTGTCGTCACGTCAAGCAGGCGTGCCGCCACGTGCTGCGGGACGGCCAGGACGACCTTGTCATGGGCATGATGCACCCCGTCCACGGTCACGCTCGACGCGTCCACGCCTTCCACGGCAACGTCCGTGCGCACCGCGTTGGGAGGCAGCCGCGAGGCCAGTTGACGAGGCACAGCGACGATGCCGTCCTTTGGCATCACCATGGTGCCTTTGGCCATGGCCCCCCACGTGAAGGTGGCAAAAGCGGCCCGTTCCCTTCGCTCAGGATCGAGCGTGATGCCGGCGAAGAGGGGGTGCAGGACGTGTTGACGCAGGCCTTCGCTGAACCCCTGGTCCGCAAAGCCGGCGTCGATGGTCGGAGAAGGCCGGTCCATCGGCGCTTCCAAGTCTCGTCCGCGGGCACGCTGCCGCCAGCGAAGCAAGCGAAGGGCGTTGAAGGGACCCACGCTACGAAGGGTGGGCAGCAAGGTGCTTGGACGCCTCAGGGCGTCGCCCAACAGCATCCTGCGCCCTTTGCTTGGAAGGATGACTTCGGTGCTTGGGTCCATGGGCGTGGCCTCGAGGGCCTCGAGGTTCACCCAACGCTTGAGGGCGGGATAGGCGGTGTGGAGCACGTGGAATCCGACGTCCACGGGATGGCCTTCCATCTCGGTCGTGCCCATGCGACCACCGATGTTGGACTAGGCCTCGTAGACGGTGACGTCGTGGCCAGCGGCGTGAAGCGCCGCTGCCGTGGCCAATCCGGCCAATCCACCACCGACGATGCCCACGTTCACGGTCATCACCCCATCGCTCGAACGCGGCCCATGCCACCGTCCACGTGCAGCACTTCGCCGGTCATGTTGTCCGGTGCCCCGGTGAGCAACCACGCCATGGTGCTCGCCACTTCCTCTGGTTGCCCGAGGCGTCCGATGGGCACCATGGCTTCGGAAGCCGCCCGCGCAGCATCGGAGCGAAGCAAGGGTTCCGCCATGCGGGTTTCGGTGAGGGAAGGAGCCACGGCGTTGACCCGCAGTCCGCGTTTTGCGTAGGTGGCTGCTGCGGAGCGGACCATGGCCTCCAAGCCTCCTTTTGCCGCGGCGATGGCCTCGTGGTTGACCAAGCCAAGCCCAGCGGCCACGCTGGACGTGAACACCATCCGGCCGCCTCCAGAACGCATCATCGCCTTGCCGCAGACGGACAAGGTCAGGAAAGCGCTGCCAAGGTTGGTCGAGATCGTTTCGTTGAATTGGTCCATCTTCATCGCATGCGGCGGACGGATCACAATGGAACCCACCAAATGAGCCACCATGGAGAGGGGTTCCTCTGCGGAGGCTTGCGCGACGGCATCAGCGAGCACAGCTTCGTCGAGGGCATCCCCGATCACGGCATGGAAGCCCTCGGAGCCAAAGGCAGCGAGACGGGACGCGTCTCTGGCCACGCCGGTGACCGTGTGACCCGCGGCCAAGAGTTCCGGAATCAACCGGTGCGCCACGTCGCTGCTTGCACCCACCACGAGCACCGATGCCATGATGTGAATTTTCAGGGTGCATACTTGAACGCCTGTTCCTCGGCGTTGAATGAACAGGGGTTCAAGGCCTGCCGATTCAGCGTAGGCGCATGGACCACCTCCGTGAGGAGTACGACGGCGAGTTGGACCCTGCCGCGGTCGACCCCAAGGCGCCGCTTGAGCTGCTGAAGGCGTGGATTCACGACGCCGAACAGGCTGGGTTGAGCGACCCCACCGCGATGTGTCTGGCCACCCTGGGGCCCGACGGTGCCCCTCGGTCGCGCATGGTGCTCTGCAAGGGCGTGGACGGCACCACGGTTCGATTCTTCACCAACTTGACCTCAGACAAGGCCGACCAACTACATGCCGACGCCCGGGCTTCGCTGACCTTCTGGTGGCCCGACATGGACCGTTCAACCCGGCTGACGGGACACGTGACCACGCTGGAGCGCGAGGAGGTCGAAGCGTATTTTGCAAGCCGCCCTCGTTCTTCACAAATCGGGGCGTGGGTCTCCGACCAATCCTCGCCCATCGATGACCGCGCTGCGCTTGAGGCCAAGCACACAAAGGTCCACGCACGCTTTGAGGGCAGCGACGTGCCTTGTCCCCCCCATTGGGGCGGCTTCCGCTTCCATGCCCACGAAGTGGAATACTGGGCAGGGCGCCCAGCGCGGTTGCACGACCGCATTCGATTGAGGTTGAACGACGGCGTTTGGACGAAGGAACGGCTCCAACCTTGAGGTGGTGGCATGGAAGCAGATCTGTCGTACATCCACACGCTCGAGGCAGCGTCCTCCATCCACGTCTATGGTGCTGGATTGAACGTCGAACGAACGGCACACAGCGCGGTTCCCGAACTGCGGAAACGCGGTTGGCGCGTCGTCCCCGTGCACCCTCGTGACGGTGGAGCATGCATCGAGGGCGTCCCAATTCGATCTTCGGTGGAGGAAGGCACGGCGGTCGAGGTGGCGGTGCTCTTCCTCGCTCCCGAGCGTGCCAGGGCCCAAGTGCGTCGTTTGCTGATGACGCAACACGAGACACGCCCCCTCGTCTGGTTCCAACCTGGGGCGGAGGACGACGTGGCGCTCGAATGGCTTGCTGACGCTGAATGGCCACATGTTCATGCAGATTGCATCGTTCGTTATTCAGAGCGGCATGAGATGGAAAAACCCGCCATCTCCACGCCGTGGTACCGGCAAATCGCCGATGAAGATGGCTCGCAGTGTTCCGTTTGGTCGGCACACGCATCGGACGAACACGCGTCTCCTCCCACCACCACGGTGGAATGGGTCGGTGATCTGATCGACCTTGGCACGTCAAAAGCCAGCGTGCCGACCTACATCCGAAGCCTGCGTGACGAGGGGGAATCCCTGGAAGCATGCGCCCTTCGCTT
>DUHJ01000107.1:0-9609 GCA_013330925.1 Candidatus Poseidoniaceae archaeon
GGAGTCATCCACGTCATCGACAAGGTCCTGACGCCCTCGCCCACGCCAAACGACATCCCACGCACGGCCCAGTGCACCGGCATCCACGGCTCGCTCGTCGCGGCCGTCGTCCAGGCTGAACTGCTCGAAACCTTGCAAGGTGACGGGCCGTTCACGCTCTTTGCGCCAACGGACCAGGCCTTTGCAGACGCTGGCATCGATCTCGCCGCCCTGAACACCCCTGAAGGCAAGGCAACCCTGTCGGACATCCTCCTCTACCACGTCGTGGCGGGCGCAGTGCCCTCCAGCGCGGTGACCGAGTGCATGTCCGCTGATGCGGCCAACGGACAACCGCTCGCGTTCACCGTGGGCGAGACCGTGATGGTCAACGACGCGACCGTGACCTTGGCCGACGTGAACACCAGCAACGGTGTCATCCACGTCATCGACAAGGTGCTCACGCCCAGCGACGCCCACAACGACATCGCCCGGACCGCCGGATGCACCGGCATCCACACCTCGCTGGTCGCCGCACTTGTGCAGGCCGAATTGGTGGCGACCTTGCAGGGTGAAGGACCCTTCACGGTGTTCGCTCCGACCGACGAAGCTTTTGCCGCAGCAGGCATCGACCTTGCCGCTTTGGACACGCCAGAAGGCAAAGCGACGCTGGCGGACATCCTGCTGTACCACGTGCACGCAGGCTCCGTGATGGCCGCTGACCTGAGCAACGGTCTGCCCATTGAGATGGTCAACGGCGACAACACGACCGTGGGCGATGGCGCGATCTTGAACGGCGCCAACATCACCCTCGCCGACGTCAAGGCGGCCAACGGCGTCATCCACGTCATCGACATGGTGCTCATGCCGCCTGCTGACGAGGTCGACAACACGACCGAAACCGGGGGCGAGGCGTTGAGCGACGGCAACGACGGCAACGTCGGAACCATCCTCCTCACCGTGGGCATCGTCCTCGTCGTCGCGGCCGCCGGTGTCCTTCTGTTCATGCGTCAACGGAAGTCCTCCTTGGTGAACATCCCCAAGGGCGGAATCATCGACAACATGCAACCGATGGGCGGCATGATGGATGCAGGGCAACCCGCGGCCACCACGGTGTACGCCACGGCGACCCCGGCCGCGACCGCAACCGCTCAACCTGTGGTGGCTCAGACCACCACGCAGCAGACCGCATCGGCTGACGTCGGCGTCGTGCAACAATGGACCGACATGAACGGCTACACTTGGCGAACCATGGAAGACGGCAGCACCCTGTGGTGGACCGGTTCCAGCTGGGAAAAGTACGCTTGAGCCCAAACTTGCTCGACGGCGAGGTTGATGTGGGACCGACAGGGGACCGTATCATGGCCTGGTCGGTTCCCCTGCTGCGTGGCACCCCCGGCGATCCTGTCGCCGGTGGAAACCCGCGGCAGGTGCCTGGCGCGTGCTGGTCGCGTGCCGATGCTTCCGCAATGCCGCGTCCTGAATTGAGGCTGTGGAACGGCAATTTGGCCAACGACCTCGCAGGACTTGAGCCGGACGCGACCGTCTGGACCGGGCAGCGGCTTCTCGAGGGCATGGAGCCTCATGCCCACCGTTACGGTGGGCATCAATTCGGGAACTGGGCCCACCAACTCGGCGACGGACGCGCCCTGACGCTTGGGCACGTTCGTGCACCGGCCGGGCTGGTGGAAGTTCAACTCAAAGGCGCAGGTCGGACACCGTATTCACGTCGGGGTGATGGACGAGCAGTCCTCCGATCCTCGCTCCGTGAGTACCTTTGCAGCGAAGCGATGCACCACCTCGGCGTGCCGACGTCGCGGGCCTTGTCGCTGTGCACCACGGGCGAAGACGTGCGTCGTGACATGTTCTACGACGGCCGTCCGGCCATGGAGCCGGGCGCCATCGTCGCCCGAACCGCGCCGTCCTTCGTCCGCTTCGGTTCCTTTCAGATGCTTGCCGCGGACGGTGATGCCGATGTTTTGCGGACCCTGATGGAGCACGTCGTGAGCACCCATGAGCCCGGGCATCGCGTGAACGACGACGCGGGCATCGTGGCGTGGCTGACCGATGTGGCCGAGCGAAGCGCACGCATGGTGTGCGGTTGGATGCGCCACGGCTTCGTTCATGGGGTGATGAACACCGACAACATGTCAATCCACGGCCTGACGATCGACTACGGACCCTTTGGGTGGCTGGAAGCGCACGACCCGACGTGGACGCCCAACACCACCGATCTGCCCGGCCGACGTTACCGCTACGCGGCCCAACCTGACGTGGTGGGATGGAACGTGGCCCGCTTGCTGGAAGCCGTCGCGTTTGCGATGGACGACCCTGAACCGCTTCACGGGGTGCTCGACGCGTACCGTGAGGCCTACCGTCGCGCCCGGCAACAGGCCTGGGTCGAGCGCCTCGGATTGAACGGATGGAACGAAGAGGACGAGGCGCTCGTTCGCGACCTCCAACACGTCATGCACGCGTCACAGGTTGATCACGTGCCGATGCTGCGCCACATGGCGGAAGGGGTGAGCACGGCTGAAGGACTTCGGGACGTGGGGCTGATCTACGCTTCTGAACCCGACCTGAAGGCGATCAACGCGTGGCTTGGGCGCTGGCTTGAGCGAACAGATGGGGCCCCAAACCTTCCTTGCATGCTCCAAACGGTTCCCGCATTCACCCCCCGAAATTGGGTGCTCCAACTCGCCATTGACGACGCGGAACGCGGCGACTGGACCAAGGCCGAGGCGTTGGCTTCGCGCCTCATGCAACCCTACGCACGTCTGCCTGAAGACGAGGGCGCATGGTGGTCGGGGCCGCGCCCGGACTGGGCCATGACCCGTCCGGGCTGTTCGATGCTGTCCTGTTCCAGCTAAACCGGGACCTAGGGCCGCATGTTGCCGCCCAAGAATCCTTAGGCAAAATGAGACAATTCAAGAGGGCGACCTTGGACCAAAACTCGGAGGAATGGACGTGCCGCTCCCGAAGGGCCGGAAGTCCAGCACGGCAGAGGCCATGCCTCCGCTTGCCGCCTCACCCTTGGACCGCCTCGCGGTGGTGACCCTCCGGATGTCAGCGAAAACGATGTCCGACATTCGTTCGCTCACCACGGAGGCCTTTGAGCCACCCGAGCGTGAGGCCTACCTGAACGCCTTGGCATCCTTCCATGGATCAGGGTTGTTCGAAATGTCAACCTGCAACAGGGTCGTGTACGCCGGCCTGTGCGACGACGTCTCAGAACTCAAGTCCACCGTCGAGCAAGCCTCAGGCGTCACGCTGGACACCTACAGCGGATTTTCTGGCAAGGAAGCGTGGGAACACTTGGTGATGGTTGCAAGCGGCCTGGACGCCTTCGTGTTGGGCGAATTGCAGGTCCTCGGACAGGTCAGAACCGCCATCGAGCACCATCGACAATCGATGCATGCAAACCCCGAACTCCTCCAACACTTGGAACACGTCGTGTGGGCCAGCCGCCTGGTTCGAAAGCATCTGGGCTTCACCAAAACCACCGCTTCGATGCTCAACTTGGCCACCATGTCCCTCGACACCATGGTGGAAGGCGGTGGACTGACGGGATGTGTGGTGCTTGGATCGGGGGACATGGGACGAAAAGCGGTGGAGGCGTTGCAAGAACGCAAGGTCCCTGTCACCGTCGTCAGCCGACGACCGGAACGGGCCCGCGACCGCTTCGGTGAGGACGCTCAGGACGTCGCCTTCATCGATTTCGAAACGTGGACGGATCACCCTCCTGCCGTTCCTCTGGTCATCTCAACCTTGCGCGTGGCCCAACCGTTCTATGGCGCAGCGCGTCGTCTTCCCTCCTCCGCTCCGCTCACCTTGATGGATTTCTCTTGGCCGCCTTCCGTGGACGCCGAAGGCCTCCACGCCAACCAGAATTTGCAAGGCATGAACCACTGGATTCAGCAGGCACATGGCCTTGACGCGACCGTGAACAGGCCCGCCCTTCTTGAGGACGCGAGGGCGGAATTGAACCGTCTTGAAGGCCTGCTTGACGCGAGGTTGACCGCGACCGCCCAAGCCGATTTCCGCAGTTTTGTCCACCATACCCTTGCGGGTTTGGCGAAGCAATGGTCGGCATCTCCGCTGAACGAGCCGTCCCAAGATGCGGTGTTGGAAGCCTTTGGCCGTGAGTTGGCAACGTGGTTGTGCAAGATGCACGGCCAAATCGACCTCGATGAAGTGCGAGCACGCGTTCACGCCACCACGCGCCCGATTCCGGACGCTTTGATCGAGCGAATCGAAGACGATCTTGTGCGGACCATCGGTGACCTCCACGAGCACCTTCCACCAAGTGAGGTGCGGCCATGACCTTGCGCGTCGGCACCCGAGCCTCCGCTTTGGCGCGCATCCAAGCTGACGCGGTGATCGCCAGGCTTCGAGCCGGCGGGGTGGACGCTGAAGCCGTGCCGCTGAGCACGAAAGGAGACCGGTCTCTGGGCGGTGACCTCAGCACCCATGTGGGTCAATTTGTGACCGGCTTGGACGCACGTTTGTTGACCGGCGAGGTGGATTTGACGGTCCATTCGAGCAAAGACGTGCCCACGGACCTCACCGAAAGCATCCTGCAACTCGGGCACCTTGAGCGGGCCCCCGCACACGATGTGTTGCTCTTCCCGCCCGAAGGCCCTGATGTGGCGACCCTGCACGACGTCCTGCTGGAACCCACTTCAATGCTCGACGCCACTGAAGCCTTTGCCCTGCTGCCTCAACACGCCCACCTCGGCACCGTCTCGGTACGGAGGCAATCCTTGGCGCTCCACGTTCGCCCCGACCTGTTGCCGGTGGCCGTGCGGGGAGCGGTGGAAACGAGGTTGAACCGTCTCGTGGAAGGGCGAGCCGATGCGTTGATTTTGGCCGAGGCCGGCCTCCGTCGGTTGTTCGAACAAGGGGCATTGAACGGCACCCACCTCGGCCTGAAGGCCGTTCGCTTGGACCTCAATACATGGCCCTGTGCCCCCGGCCAAGGGGCCGTTGCGGTCCATGCCGCACGGGATTCCATGCACGATTTGGAAGCCTTGCGTGGCCTCATCGATCACCCGACCACCACGGCAGCCGTTCGTGAAGAGCGGCGCATGTTGGCCCAACTGGGCGGTGGATGCCTTGCACCCGTCGGCGCTCACGTCGAAGGGGCGCACGCCCACGTGTTGGTGGCCGCTCCGGATTGGAGGGCCGACGTGGCCCGTCGTCTGGCCCCATCGGTCCATCGGTGGTCCGGTCAAGCAGGAGCGTTCATCCCGCCGCAGTGGCCCACCGAAGCGAAGGTTGCTCCCTCGGGATTACGGAGGCTCATCACCACGGCCTCTTCCTCACGCCTGACCGACGAGGCGGCCTTGGAGAACGTCACCGTCGTCCAGCAGCGCGTGCTGGAATTCGAAGTGTTGCCCGAGGCTTGGCCGAGGGACGTTGTGCCCGAAGGCACGCCGAGGGCGTCCTGGCCGTGGCTCTTGCTCTCCTCACCTTCGGCCGTACGGATGGTCGTTCACGCCCTGGAATTCTGCCCGGATCTCGCACGCTTGCCGTGGGCCGCCCTCGGCCGGGGTACGGCGTTGGC
The DNA here is from genome assembly GCA_013330925.1 of Candidatus Poseidoniaceae archaeon. Lineage (GTDB taxonomy): Archaea > Thermoplasmatota > Poseidoniia > Poseidoniales > Poseidoniaceae > MGIIa-L3 > MGIIa-L3 sp11892u. Next base: position 5,543 of record DUHJ01000107.1, read on the forward strand.
CGCCTTGGAACGTGGCCACACCGTGGCGTATTGCGCTGAAGCAGAAGACGGGGCGACCTTCGCTGCTGCCTTGCTGGATGCGTTGCACCCAGACGTCCCCCTGTTGCTTCCACGTTCAGAGCAGGCCCGTCCTGCCCTCTTGGAAGGCCTGCAGGCCGGTGAGCGAAACGTGCGTGCATGGACCGGTTATCGAACGACATCCGCGTCACATGCCCCCATTCCTGTGACCAGCGATGACGTCCTGCTCGTGACATCCCCCAGCGCCATCGAGGCATGGTCAGGCATGGGGCATGAGGTGCCCGCCGACGTGCTTTGCATGGGCGAAGCCTCCGAACGTGCCCTCCGGAATCATCCCGCCTTCCAGCAAGCGGCCGTGCATCGCTTGCACGGGCCCAGCGCCGAAGCCCTTCGGTCCTGGTGGAAGGAGCACAAGGAGGGACCAACATGGACGTAAGGATGCGCATCAACCGATGGACTGAGGGGCGGCGGGAACTGCTCTACGGGCAGCGCATGGCCTCGGGCCTTGTCCAACCGCATTTCGTGGTCGAAGGCGATGGTGTGGACGAAGCGATCCCTAGCCTTCCCGGCATCCATCGACAATCCGTGGACGTGCTTCGTGAACGCGTGGCGAAGGACGTGGCCATGGGCCTGAAGGGCCACATGCTCTTCCCCGTCCACGCCCAGTCGGAAAAAGACGCAGCGGGCACCCTCGGCCTGAACGACGACGGGCCCATGATGCGGGCCTTGAGGGCGCTTCGAGAAGACCACGGCGACGCGGTGGTGTTGATGGCCGACGTGTGCATGTGCACGGTGACCGACCACGGCCACTGCGGTCACGTCCATGAGGGGACCATCGCCAACGATCGCACCGTCTCGACCCTCGCCAAGATGGCCGTGGTCGCGGCCGAGGCCGGTGCCGATTACGTCGGTGCTTCTGACATGATGGACGGCCGGGTAGGAGCCATTCGAAAGGCCCTTGAAGACGCTGGACACCACCAAACAGGCGTCCTTTCGTATGCGGTGAAATTCGCTTCGGCCTTCTACGGGCCCTTCCGTGACGCGGCGGGGTCTTCACCGCAAGAGGGGGACCGGCGCAGCCACCAAATGGACCCCCGCTCACCCGTGCGGGAAGCCGTCATGGAAGCCAAAATGGACGAAGACGAGGGCGCGGACGTGCTGATGGTCAAGCCAGCCTTGGCCTACCTCGACGTTGTGGCTGCGGTCCGGGGGGCAACGCATCGCCCACTCGCCGTGTACAACGTGAGCGGCGAATACGCCATGGTGCACGCTCAACATCCCGAACTCAGCGAACGTCGTCGGGTCGTCGAGGAACTCATGCACGCCTTCCGACGAGCCGGTGCTGACCTGGTGGTCACCTACCACGCACGTGAGATCCTTGCCGAGGGTTGGATGGAGGCAGAGGCATGATTCGCGACGTCTCCAATGCCTTGCACGCCGAGGCCAGCCAGCATCTTGTGGGTGGCGTCAATTCGCCTGTTCGGGCCTTCAAATCGGTGCATGGAACCCCCATCTACGTCAAAGATGCACAAGGCGCGGTCCTGACGGATGCCGACAACAACGTGCTCGTGGACTTCGTGCAGTCTTGGGGCCCTCTGATCCACGGCCATGCGCATCCCTCCGTGCTCAGAGCGGTCACCAAAACCATGGCCCGCGGAACGTCGTATGGCGCGCCTCATGTGGGCGAAATTCGCCTCGCTCGCAAGGTCAAATCCAGGTTCCCGCTGGTGGACCTCGTCCGCTTCGTGTCCTCGGGAACCGAGGCGGTGATGAGCGCCATTCGTCTTGCGCGAGGGTTCACCGGCCGTGATACGGTGCTCAAGTTCGAAGGGTGCTACCACGGCCACGTCGACGCCCTGATGGTCAAAGCAGGGAGTGGCCTTGCCACCTTTGGCATCGCCAGCAGTCCAGGGATTCCTGCGTCCACGGTGGAAACCACCGTGGTGGCTTCGTTGGATGACGAAGACATGGTGGACCACATTTTTGCAGAACATGGGGCGGACATGGCGGCGGTTGTCATCGAACCCATGCCCGCCAACAACGGCCTGCTCGTGCAGCGTCCAGAATTCCTGCAGCACCTTCGCACACGGTGCGATGAACACGGTGCCCTGCTCATCTTCGACGAGGTCATCACCGGTTTCCGTTTCCGCGAGGGTGGAATCACCGGCCACCTCGGCGTCACGCCGGACTTGGTCGCCCTTGGGAAGGTCATCGGCGGCGGATTGCCGGTGGGTGCCTACGGTGGCCCAGCTCACATCATGCAAGCCTTGGCCCCCCTCGGTCCAGTGTACCAAGCGGGAACCTTGTCGGGCAACCCCTTGGCGATGGCCGCAGGATGTGCGACGTTGGACCTGCTTGACGATGAAGCCCACGCGCACCTCGACGCCTTGGGCGAGTTGTTGGAGCGTCGGGTGTCTGTGGTGCTGGAACGGCACGGCCATCCAATGCGGCTGGTGCGTCAAGCCAGCCTGTTCTGGCTCTCTCCTGGAGGCGACGCCCCGCCACGGCGCTCGGACCTGATCCCCGGCGATGCCGGTGTCCTGTATGCCGACGTCCACCAAGGTCTGCTGGAGCGGGGCTACATGTTGGCCCCGTCCGCCTACGAGGTCGGTTTCTTGTCCACGGCCCATCGAAGCGAACACATCGAAGGATTTGTGGCCGCGCTCGACGAGGTCTTGACGGCGCTGGAGGTGAAGTCATGAACGGACGGGAACGCATGTTGGCGGCGTTGCGTCATGAGCCCGTGGACCGACCTCCGGTCTGGTTCATGCGCCAGGCAGGCCGCCACCTGCCGGAATACAGAGCCTTGGCTGAACAGGCCGACTTCTGGACTCGATGCAAGGACCTGGACCTGTGCACCACCATCACGTCACAACCGATTGAGCGGTATCCGCAACTGGACGCCGCCATCGTGTTCAGCGACATCCTCACCCCGTTGCCTTCGTTGGGCTACGAGGTCGAATACGGCGGCGGCATTCGCATCACGCCGTTTTCCTTCGACGAGGTGGAATCGTGGCCGACCTTCGACGCCAGGACGCACGCACCATGGGCTGCGGACGCGCTCGCCGCACTGCCCGACGTGTTGCCCCGTGACGTGGCTCGCCTCGGCTTTGCGGGCTGCCCATGGACGGTGGGGTTGTACCTGATTGCTGGAGGAACCGGCGACAAGGAATTCGTCAACACCCGAGCCAAAATCCACGCTGAACCCGAAGCGGCCATGCGTCTGTTCATGCGCCTTGGCGACATCCTCGGCGACCTGCTCGCCGATCAAGTCGTGCACGGAGGAGCCGATGCGGTCCAACTCTTCGACACCTGGGCGGGCCTGCTGGACGAAGCCACCTACCGTCGCTTTGCCCTCCCGGCCACGGCCCGAGCCATCGAAGTCTTCCGAGCACGGTGCCCTTCACGCACGCCGTTGGTCCATTACGCCAAGGCTTCAGGCCACTTGCACCAAGCGATCATGGAGCTCGACATCGACGTGCTGTCGCTCGATTGGCGGGACAACCTGCAAAGGTATCGAGCGGAACATGGGGATCGCCTTGTCCTCCAAGGCAACCTCGACCCGACCTTCATGCACGGTTCGCCTGAAGCGGCCGTCAGCGCAGCGGAAGCGGTGCTTGAGGCCGCTGGGGATGCGCCGGGGTACATCTTCAACCTCGGGCACGGCTTTGCGCCAAGCGCACGCATCGAATGCGTCGAAGCGGTCCTCCGAACCGTGGAGGGGCGGTGATGCGCCAGCGCATGATCGACCTCGTTCATGCCGAACAGGACCGCATTTGTGCGGCTTTGCAAGGCATCGACGGCGGTGAACCCCGTGAAGACGTGTGGACGCGAGAAGGCGGTGGCGGAGGCCGCAGCCGCGTGTTCAGCGAAGGTAAGGTGTTCGAGAAGGCCGGTGTGAACGTCAGCGTCGTGCACGGGACCTTGCGGCCTGAAGCCGCACGTGCCATGGGCGGCGGACAAGCATTGGGCGATGACGAGGATTTGGATTTCTTCGCCACGGGCCTGAGTTTGGTGCTTCACCCGTGGAACCCAATGGCGCCCACCGT
>DUHJ01000107.1:9927-10777 GCA_013330925.1 Candidatus Poseidoniaceae archaeon
CCGTTCACGCCAATTACCGCTATTTCGAACGGGGCGACGGTCAACGGCCAGGCTCCTGGTGGTTTGGCGGTGGTGCAGATCTCACCCCAAGCTACCTCTTCGAGGAGGACGCGGCCCATTTTCACGCCACCCACAAAGCGGTCTGTGATGCCCATGACGTGGCCGATTATGCCCGCTTCAAAACGTGGTGCGACGACTATTTCCACATCCGCCACCGAGGTGAGCGACGAGGTGTCGGTGGCCTCTTCTTCGACGACGTGAACGAGGCGTCGAAGGACGAATGCTTCGCCTTCGTCGAAGCATGTGCAGGCGCGTTCCTTCCCTCCTACCTTCCCATCCTTGAGCGACGGAAGGACATGCCCTACACCGAGGAGCAGCGGGATTGGCAGCAACTCCGTCGAGGACGCTACGTCGAGTTCAACCTCGTCTACGACCGTGGCACGACCTTTGGCCTGAACACCAACGGGCGCGTGGAGAGCATCCTCATGTCGCTCCCGTTGACCGCGCGATGGGAATACGCCCACACGCCTGAAGACGGTTCAGCCGAGGCGGCCCTGCTCGACGTCCTCCGAACGCCGCGCGATTGGGTGTGAGCCATGCAAGAACGGCAGGCGTGGATCCGCCACGGGCAGGAGCTTCGCCGGCCTCTGCTGGTGAATCCTGCCTTGGCCGACGAAGGGCATGTGGTGGTCGTGGGCGCTGGCCTGTCCGGCTTGACGGCTGCATACCGTTTGAGGGAAGCACGACCGGACGTGCGCATCACCCTGCTCGAAGGAAGCGACCGCGCCGGCGGCGTCATCCGCACATGGCGCAAGGACGGCTGGGTGGGCGAATTCGCCGTCAACGCCTC
>DUHJ01000107.1:11175-34452 GCA_013330925.1 Candidatus Poseidoniaceae archaeon
TCCAGGCCCGAAGCAAGGCATCGTTGGGTCTTGAACGACGGACGTCGTCATCGTTTGGGCCTTTCCACGGTGCTGAAGGTCGGCCCTCGACACCTGCTTCGCGGCATGCGAACGGCCCGACAGGGTGGACGCTCGATGGCCGAGGCCCTCCCCGTTGCGTGGCTGGCGGACGCCATGACGCACGGCATCGTCAACGCCCCGGCCGCTGACGTCGATGCCGATCTCCTGATGCCGACCATGGCCAAGTTAGGTGACGAACCGCCCATGCGCCGACGGGCCTTGGCCCGGGCCATTCGAAGCACCTACCCCGGCTGGACACCGAAGCGTGGACACATGGGTTCGCTTGAACGGGGCATGGAAGGCCTCGTTGAGGCCCTCATGGAGGCACTCGACGAGGATGACATGGTGGACGTGCGGTTCAGCGTCGACGCATCGTCGCCCGAAGCGGCCGCTGACCATGCAGGCCTTTCCGTCGCTTCCGTGCTCTGGGCTGCACCCCGGATGGAGGACGAACCCGGCCTGGAACTGACCGTGGCGGTCGTCGGATACACGCACGCCGCTGCGGCCTCGGTTCCTGTTGGCTACGGCACCCTGTGCCCGGACCCGTCAAGCCCTGTTAGTGGCGTCCTTCACGAAAGCGACGTGCATCACGGCGCCCGCGCGCCTCCCGGTCATCGCCTGTTTCGAGTGATGGTCCCTCATGCACGCTGGGACGGCGAGGAACGCTCGCTCCGAAAGGCCGTGGAGGCGATGCTGTGCCCGGCTGAACCGGCGCTGTTCGAGGTGCTCGGCACGCGACGCGTGCCCCACGTGCGTCCAGGACACATGCAGCGTGTCGCCAAGCATGCCGAACCGTGGTCGTGGATCGGATGGAGCGCAACGGGGGTGGCCATCACGCACGTGGTGTCCGAGGCGGAGCGCCTCGCTGACCTCATGCGGAAAACGCACGCTCGATGAGCGAGTGAACGCCGGCCACCCATGTGGGTTCATCGTTCAAACAAGGCACGACGCGGAAGTCTTTCCCTCCGGCCTCGATGAAGGTCTCACGGAGTTCAATCTCAAGTTCTTCCAAGGTTTCGAGGCCGTCCACCACGAAGGCCGGAGCCACCACGGCCAAGTTGGTAACGCCTCGCTTGGCCAGATCCACCACCGCGGTGGTGGAGGCCGGGGTCAACCACTTGACGGGTCCGAGCCGGCTCTGGTAGGACAGCGACCAACGGTCGTCGGGCAAACCGAGCGCTTCCACGACGGCCGTCGTGGTCATGTGGCAGTGGTGCGCGTAGCACATGGCGTTGGCCGAACACGCGGTGGCGCAGCAGTTGTCCACCTTTTGGCAGTGTGAACGGGTCGGATCAGCCCGCCTGACGTGGGACAGCGGCAAACCGTGGTAGGAAAACAGGATGTGGGCACCGTCGTCGACGGCGTCCTGAAGGCTGGCCGCCAGGGGTTGGACGTACTCAGGTTCGGTTTCGAAGTGCGCCAAACGATGCAGCGTTGGCGTCCATGACATCTCCTCGAGCACCTCTTCGGCCCGTCGCATGGCGCTCCCGGTGGTGGCTTCTGCATGCTGAGGGAACATCGGGGCCAGCAGGAGTTCATCCACGCCTTCAGACCGCAGGGCTTCCAGTCCCTCTTGCATGCTGGGCACGCCGTACCGGAAGGCGTGCGCGACGGCAAGGTCGCCCTCACGCTCTTGCAAGGCGGCCACCATGCGGTCCGAATGGACGCGAAGAGGTGCGCCCTCGTCCATCCAAATCTTGGCGTAGGCCGGCGCAATGCGCTTCGGGCGCGTCCGGAGGATGATGCCGCGGACCAAGAGATGACGCAGTGGAGCGGGCAGGTCAATGACGTCGGGATCGAGCAGGAACTCCCGCAGGTAGGCACGCACCGAGGCTTCGGTCGGCTCCTCTGGCGTGCCGACGTTCATCAGCAGGACGCCGCGCTTGCCCATAGTTGACGGTCGTCCTTCCGAAGATAGGTGTTTGCTTTCTCCTCACGCCGGCCTACAGAGCATGACCTATACGTTCCATCCCTGTCCGTCGGCCATGCCCCCCGGTCCACTTCGAGCCCTCGTCTTCGTTCACACTGCCCTGCGAGAGGAGCTCGCGCTTCTCGCTGAAGAAGCCGCCAATTTGGCGGTGGACAACGAGGGGTCCCTTGAGGACCTCCGTGCCCGCTTTGATTGGGCCACGGAAGCCCTGCATTTCCATGCCAAAGGCGAGGACGCCGCGGTCTTCCCGGCCATTGAGGAGCGTTTCCCTGGCGCAGCCATGTCCTTCGACGACGATCACCGCACCGACGACGAAATCGTGGCGATGATGGGCGAGCGGCTTGAAGCGTGGGACGACGAAGGCGCTGCGGTTGAATTTGCTCACCTCGCCGGCACCTTGGCCGACCGCGCCAGCCTTCACATGGACAAGGAGGAGCGCTTGTTGGTGCCCTTCATCGAAGAGGGATTCACTCCAGAGGAGCAGGGCGCCATGCTCGGTGGCATGATGGCTGAATTCCCACCTGAATTCATGCTGCGCGGTGTCCCGTGGATTTTCTCCCATTTGGACGAGGAACTCCGTATTCGCTACGCGACGGCCCTCAAGAACGCCATGCCTCCGGAGCCCTTTGCCATGCACATGGGCAACGTCGAGGCGGAACTTGGTGCCGAAGCATGGGCCCCGGTCGCGGCGGCCATCGCCTGATTATGTCCGGATGAGTTTGAACACCGACGACGTGATCCACGACAACCCACGGTCCCGTTCGTCCTCAAGGTCAACTTTGGCCAGCCGTTCCACCTCAAAGCCTTCCGCAAAGTACCGCTGCACGTCTTCGTCGTAGAGCGAGAACGGCGGCCCGTCCATCTCTTCCTTTGGATAGGCGAAGGTGATGAGCAAGCCGACCGCGCCGGGCTTGGTCTGCTGACGAAGTTGCTCGACGTAGGCCTCACGCATCGTGTCGGGCAGGGCGATCATCGCCGCACGGTCGTACCACGCTTCGGCCTGAACGGTGCCCGGCGCAAGCCCGAGCGCATCGCCCTGAAGCAAGGTGAACGGCCCGCTGCTGTAGCGCACATGGTCGTTCTGTTCGGTGCGTTCGGGGGAAAGGCCCGCCTCGTCGAAGAAGGCCTTCACGCCCTGCTCGACCAGTTCGAGCCCGACCACGCGGTGACCTTGCTCGGCCAACCAGTGCATGTCGAGGGTTTTGCCGCACAGCGGAACGAGCACCTCGCAGCCCTCAGGGGCGCCGATGGCGGGCCAGTGCTCGACCATCATGTCGTTGTGGACCGCGCGGTGCCATCCAATCTGGTCGGTCGACCACCGGTGCTGCCAGAAGGACATGTCCCGACGGTTGCTCGGGCGTCCATCAAGCCTTGTGAATGCCCTCAACGGAAGTGAGGGGCAGGTGGATTTCGTTGCGGCGCATGAAGGGCAGCGTGGTCCCAGGGTTGTCGTAGACCGCGAGCCGGTACGGACCGCTCACCTCGTAGCCTTCCGTTTCGACCATCGCCTGCAGACGCTGGGCGAGCCTCGCGACTTTGGCCGGTCGCGACAGGCCGCTGAAGGCCAGCACGGCGACGGTATGGGCCTCGACGTTGAGCAGGTGAACCCCAGCATCCCGAGGTTGCGGAAGCGCGTCGAGCGCGTGTTCAGAGGGCATCGTGAAGGCGAGCATGGAGGCCGAATCTTCCTCCCACAGGTGCACCGGCGCGGTCATCGCGATCCGCATCCCGGCCTCGTTTCCGCCGAAAATGTAGCCCGCGACCCGACGGAAGGCGCTGCCGTCGCCGCCTTGGCCGGGCCCGGCTTTCTGGACGCGGGCCTGGACCGTGGGCGCGTAGCGGCGCACCTCGAAGCCGTCGTGGGTGGCGAGGACTTTGTGGGCCGGCTCCTCAATGCGTCCGGCCATGCTTGGCTTTTGGAGCCCATGATTTTCAATGAATGCCCGCACTCAGGAGGCAAGGCTATCCCTGCGGGCTGTGACCGTCCAACATGCAAAGGCAGTCCACCGCCGGTCTGCTCGTGCTGCTGTTTTGCGCCGCTTTGCTGCAGGGTTGTTTGGCCTCGAGCGGCGACGCTAATCTGGCTGGGGACGGATTCGTCGACGAAAACGAACTCGTTCGTCCAGACCCTGACGTCTACACCTGCTTCATGCACAACGGCTGGGAGCGCTGCTACATCACCTACGTTCCTGCCTCGGTCAACGCCTCGTCCAACGCGCCGCTCATCGTCGAACTGCACGGGTGGGCGGCCTCTGCTTTCGAGACCCGCAACCACACGGAGATCACCACCCTCGCGGATGAGGTCGGGGCCATTGTGGTCCATGCAGAAGGCATCTTGGTGGACAATTCCACCATCAACATGGGCGGCAACGAGGAATCGTGGAACGCCGGATACTGCTGTGCGGACGCGGTGGAGTTCGAGATCGATGACGTCGATTACCTGCGCGAGGTCATCGCCCAAACCGTGGAGGCGTTGCCCGTGGACGAGGACCGCATCTACCTGACCGGATGGTCAAACGGGTGCATGATGGCCCAACGCATGGCGCTGCAGGCCAGCGACCTCATCGCGGCCGTCGCGTGCACCTCTGGCTACCTGAGCTTCCATGATGCTGAAGGGTACAGCCCCGTTCCCGTGATGGAACTTCATGGGTTCATCGACGAGAATCAATTGTACACGAACACGGTCAATTGGGGCTTGGTGGACGAAAACAGGAGGAACCTGGAGTCCATGCAAACCGGTGCGGTCGAGAACATGTACGACTGGGCGGCCTACAACGGCTGCGAAGGGGCGCTTCCCGACCGCAACGAGCCGGGGGCCATCTACAGCATTCAGGGCTTCACCAACTGTGAGGACGGCACCGAGGTGGCGCTGATCACCGTGCACGCGGGCGGGCACAACCTGTACATCAACGACGTGTGCACGCCCGATTTCGTGTGGAATTGCTTTGGCAACCAAGGCCTGTACGACACCAACCAACTCGAATGGGATTTCCTCAGCCGCTTCTCCCTGGCCGACCGTGGCGAGGCCGCGGCCTGAAGGCCTGTGGGAACTCAGCGAAGGGACGGCATGCACCCGCTCAAGGCCCTCTTTTTTTGGCTTAAATGGCCTCGTCGTCGTGTTCTTTCATGACTGAAACCGAGCGAAAACAACCCGAACATGTGACCTCTGCACGCATCGAAAAAGAGCCGGTGTTTCTGGAACATTTTCACGAAAAAGAGATCTGGTTCTGCGAGGGAAGGCTGCTCTTCCAAGCCCAAGCCACGGTGAGCACCGACGATTGGGGCGCATGCATCAGAATCGAAGCCGAGAACCACGAGCCCTTCACGGTCAGCGGACGGTGGGACGTGATTTACGTCAACTCCAAATATGCAGGAGCGCATTACTGCGGGTGGCGTATCTCCACCGAGTCTCCGCTCAGGGAAACCTCTGACTGAGCAAGGTGGTCCCCACTCCCGGACTTGAACCGGGGACACCCTGATGTCTGCTGAGACGTGTGTGTTTGCACAACTACAGTCAGGTGCTCTACCAACTGAGCTAAGTGAGGCAGGCTGTGCGACCCGCCCCCGATATTTCAAGGTGGAGGCCGAGAAGAAGGTCAGGCTCCTCGCCCCGGCGATGAATCGGGCGTCGCGAAGTTGGGGTGTGCGGCACGGTCGAACGGGTGTGCTTAAGATAGGAAGGAGCAGGCTCGCGGCCTCAGGTGTTGGGATGGGACCCGAACACGCGGATGGTGCAGGCGTGAGCATGGCAAACGAATCGACCCTTTCTGACATCGTCTCGCAGATGCGGGACGATGCGATGCGGGAGTCGCGAACGTCGTTCATGGACAGCGACCTCAACGACCTGACCTTGCCCGATCCCCGCATCCTCATCGTCGGCTGTGGCGGCTCCGGCAACAACACCCTGAACCGCATCACGCACCTCGGCGTTCACGCGGCCACCACCGTGGCCATCAACACCGACAAGCAGCACCTCGACAACACCCGCGCCCTGCAGAAATTGCTGGTCGGGCGCCACATCACCCGCGGCCTTGGGGCCGGGGGTGACCCTGCGACCGGACGCCGTTGTGCGGAGGCCGGACGCGAAATGATCCAGCGCATCGTCAGCGGTGCGGACCTCGTCTTCATCGCCTGCGGGCTCGGCGGCGGCTCCGGTACCGGCATCGCTCCGGTCGTCGCGGAGGAAGCCAAGGCCGCCGGCGCCCTGGTCGTCGGCATCGTGACCACGCCGTTCCACGTCGAGCGCAACCATCGAAAGTCCCGCGCGCTCGAGGGCCTCGAAGCGCTGCGCCGCGTTGCGGACGCGGTGCTGGTGCTGGACAACAACCGCCTGCTCGATTATGTGCCCAACCTTCCCGTCGAGGAAGCCTTCTCCATCATGGATCAACTCGTGGCCGAGATCGTCAAGGGCATCGTCGAAACGATCACCTTGCCCTCGCTCATCAACCTCGATTTCGCCGACGTGCGGACCATCATGGCCGACGGCGGCGTGACGATGATGCTCTACGGTGAATCCGATCGGGGCGCTGAAGAGGTCGTGCACGAGGCCCTCAACCACCCCTTGCTCGACGTCGACGTGACCGGCGCCACCGGGGCGCTCGTCCACGTGACCGGTGGGCCCTACATGACCCTCGAGGCGGCGAACCAAGTCGTTCGCCTGCTGACCTCGCGCATCAAGGAAGACGCCAACGTCATCATCGGTGCACGCCAAGACCCGGCCTTCGGTGACACGATCAAGGTCATGGCCATCTTCACCGGCGTCGGCGGCGATGAAATGCGCGAGCCCAGGGTCGAAATCGATCAACTCGCAGAGGCGCTCAGTCTGCGGCCCAATGCGGCCCGTCACAACCACACCTCGCGCAACGAGGCGACCCCACAGGATTTCCGTCGCTTCGATTGACCTTCGTCGTCATGCTCAAAGCACACGACGGCGACGGCCGCCCATGCGAGGACGCCTCCTCCTGACCATGATTGTGGCTGCCATGATGCTCGTCCCGGTGCAAGCCGGTGACGTCAGCGTGCAGCAATCCGAGCAGCAAGAGGACACGCGTCAGCCCTCGGCCAACGCGACCACGCTCTACTTGTGGCACGACGGCATCAACAACGCCTGGACGCACTTTGACGCCAACGACACCACCTCGGCAGAGGACGGCGTCTACACCGAGGACATCGACAACGGCCTCATCGACATCGACCTGCGTTTCCGCATGAACCCGGAACTCGACAAGCGCCTGATGATGACCGTGGACGGTGAACTCCGTGGGACCCTGAAGCTCAACCTCGAAGGCGACTGGACCAACGGCGACAACCAAGGTCCCTGCCAGAACGATTGCGACCAACTCAACATCACCATCAGTTACGGCATGAACGAACTCTACCGCTACCACCACACCTCGACCAACCAAGGCGAGCAGGAGATTCCCTTCTCCTACCGCTTCACTGAGGAGGACAACCTCTGGGACGGCCGTGACGGCAACCCCGTCGTGCACGTCACCATGAAACTCCGTGGCGACCGCACCACGGGCTTCGGCGGCCTCACCCAAACCGGCAACCCAGCATCGTTCACGCTCTTCTTGGGCGAGGACAGCCGCGTTGATCTGCCCATCGACGAGTCCACGTGGGAGGAAGCCTTCCAGGCCGGTGAAGACGGCATGGAAGAAGAGGAAAGCCCCGGCTTCGGTCTTGTCGTCGCTTCGGCCGCCATCGCCATGGCGGCCATCGCCCAGCGTGGCCGAATCGACGACGAGTGATCACGACGTGAGCGCCGCCAATACGGCCTCACGGTTCAGATCCACCGGCATCTGCTCGCCGTCGGCCAAGCGCTTCAGATTCGCTTGACCGGATTCAAGATCGCGCGGTCCGACCACCAGCACGTGCGAGGCACCGATGCCGTCGGCCCAGCCGAAGGCCTTGCCGATGGCACGCCCCTTCATTTCAAGGTCGACGACGAGGCCTTCCTCACGCAGGTCGCGCACAAGGGCAAGCACCGAGGAAGGTGGGACACGGAACGGAACGACCGCAAGGCGCGTGGCGGGACCGGATTCACCGGGCATCACTTCCGCCCGGCCGGCCGCCTCGGCCTGCCGCTCGAGGGCCAGCAAGACGCGGTCAAACCCGAGGCCAAATCCGCAAGAGGGGTCGAGGTCGTCCAAGCCAAAGAGGTGGAGCAAGCGGTAGGTTCCACCACCGAGCACCTGGCCTTCACCGCCAAGTTCGGGCACGTGCGCCTCGAAGACCATGCCCGTGTAGTAATCCAAACCGCGTGCAACACGCAGATCGATCTCCAAAGCGGGTGGGGCCTGAGCGAGCAGGCCGACCGCTTCGACGGTGGTGGCGAGGTCGTCCAGGGCTTCGGTGGAAAGGCCGTGTGCTTCGAGCAGCGGGCGGGCGGCCTCGATGGCTTCGGCGCCGCCGGAGGCTTCGCCAAGGGCGCGGAGCAGATCAAGGCCAGCGGGGTCGAGGCCTTCGGTGTCGAACAACGTGGCCAAACCGGCCTCGTCGCCCTTGTCGAGGAAGCGCATCGCTGAGGCGGTGGGTGCTTCCTTACCCTCAGGCGCCTCGGCGCTGAGGCCAAGGCCAGCGAGCACGTCACGCAGCAGGCCGACGTGGCCGATGCGCAGCGTCCAGCCTTCAAGGCCGGACGCGTGAAGCATGCGAACGGCCAGGGCGATGACTTCGGCGTCGACCAGAGGACCGGATGCACCGACCACCTCGATGCCGTACTGGTAGAATTCGCGGTATCGCCCGGTCTTGAATTCCTCATAGCGGAAGCACGCGCCGTGGTAAGCCAAGCGCAGCGGCTTGGTGTCCATGCGCAATTCATCGGCGACCATGCGCATGACCGGCGCGGTCAACTCTGGACGCAAGGTGAGGTGGCGGCCTCCTTTGTCTTCGAAAGCGTAGAGTTGCCCGATGACCCCGGGCCCAGACTTCGCGGTGAACAGATCCAGCGACTCGAAAATGGGCGTTTGCACGCGGTCGAAACCGGCACGGCGGGCCTCGCCTTCGAGCACCGACTCAAGCATGCTTCGGCGTCGGCTGGCCAGCGGCCCGAAGTCTCGGGTCCCTCGAGGACGCTGCACCATGCACCGACGTGGCGTGGTCCGCTTCAAGAGCCATTCGTCGTGAACGCGGGCAAAGTGGGGGTTCACCACTCGACGGCCCAACCGTCGTCGTCATCGTCATCCTCGGCTTTCCACGCCTCGTCGGTGGCTTCGGCAAGGTCCGTGCCCTCCTCGGCTTTGGGTGGGGCAACGTCCTCCTCGATGGCTTGCATCGCATCGTTGAGCGCGTCCAAATCCGGCATCGAAGGAACGTCGATTGGCGCGGGCTCCTCCTCACGTTCGGTCATCTCACGCAACCGTTCGATGAGGACCCAGTCCGGCGCAGGAGCTCCGGCCCGGTCTTGCTCAAGGCTGACCTTTGCCAGCCCTTCGACCTCAAGATCGGCATCGTCCGTGCTCTCCTCGAAGACCGCATCGTCCACCAGCGCAGCATCGGCACCTTCGGTGGCGTTGGGGCGATTGGACGCGCTGGCCTCCGTGGTGTTCACGTGCACCTCTTCGAGCCCGAGCGCCCCGAGGGCGGCTTCGACGTCGCTTGAGCGGGGTGCGGCTTGCGCCGCGAGTTCTGCGCGCTTTCGGGCCAAGCTCGCGGCTTCCTCTGCTGCGGCTTCTTCGACCCGCATTTGGGCTTCGATTTGACGCCACATGCGCTCTTCTTCGCGCTTTTTTCGCTTGGTCTCCTCGTATTCGAGTTGGGCTTCCGTCGGTCGGTCAAACCGCGCCCAGAACCAACGGACCACCGGGACGAGCACCGCGGCAACGACGAGGCCGATGACGAGGAACCGGACGAGGTCGTCCATCGAGGCGGCCCCCTTCAGGCAGCGTCGGATTGACCGAGATGTTCGAAGCCGGGTGCCACTTCGCCGACCTGCACCACCAGTTCGTCGTCTCCACCGGGCAGGAGGCTGATGTCCACGTCGGCGCCTTCAGGCACGTTGCGGAAGACCGGCCGCTGCACGAGGAAGCGGTTGAACCAGATGAACAAGACCGCCACCACGCCCCAGAAGGCGAGGATGATGCCAAGGCCGTTCGGATTGAACGGATTCCAGACGTCTTCGGTGTTGGCGATCATGCTGCCGAAGTAGGAGAGCATGAGGATGGAAAAGAGGACGGGGAAGGCCAGGTAGAGCAAGAGGTCCCACCAGCGGCCAATCCACAGGTCGTTCTCACCGGTGTTGATGAAGTCGTCACGGAAGGCCGAGACCCCGACGTTGAGGTAACCCGCGAGGCCGGGGTCGGCTTCTCCGGCGTCGACCTGGGCGCGCCACTTGAGGAAGCCATAGCGCCAGATGGTGAACGCGATGAACAGCCCCGAGAACATCAGGCCGTAGCCCCAGATGTGGTCTTGCACTTCGAGGAATTGTGGGAAGGCAACGCCTTCCGCGTCGAGTTTGACCCAAAGCACCGCAGAGGGGAGGCCAAACAGGAAGATGGCCGCGCCGGTCAACCAGACCGAGCGCGTGCGTTCGTAGCCGTGGTCGACGAAGTTGCGCACGCACAATTCAACCGTCGAGATCATCGAAGTGAGGGCCGCGAAGGACAACGCGAGGAAGAAACCGGTCATCATCAAGAAGGGTCCAACGTTGCCACCGGGAGCTTGTGCAAACACTTCGGGAAGCGCGAGGAAGGTGATGGCCGAGGAACCGCCGGTCACCGTGGCCAAGGGATCGGCCTCGACCGCGAAAATCGCGGAAAGGACGGTCAGGCCGGCGATGATGGAGATGCTGTTGTTCGCGAGGCCCATCACGAAGGCGTTGAGGGTGGTGTCCTCGTCCTTGCGCATGTACACCGCGTAGGTGATGGCCATGCCCATGCCGGCGGATGCTGACCATGCGGACTGCGACAGCGCGTTGATCCAGATTTCTGGGTCGAACATCATCGACCGGTCGACGGTGAACATGAACATCGCACCGTCGAGGGTCCCGTCGTTCATGTCCATGCTGAGGGCCATGAACATCGTCAGGAAGAGCAGCACCATCAGCGAGGTCATCAGCAGGACGTTGACCTTCTCAATGGCCTTCGCACCGCGGGAAATCGCGGCCAAGGTCAGCACGATGACGATGAATTGGAAGAAAATCACTTGCCCAGGCGCTTGCAAGAACTCGTTCCACACCTGCACCGTGTCCACGCCGTCGCCGGTCAGCCCGCCGGTGATGCCGAGTTGGAAGTACTTCAGGCACCAGCCGGCCACCACGGCGTAGTAGAAGCCGATGGCCGTGGAGATCCATGCCGTCCACAGGCCCATCCATGCGAAGCGCTTGCCGGTGAAGATGCGGAAGGTTCCGATGGTTCCCGTGCGGCTTCGCTTGCCCATCGCAAATTCCGCGATGACCAGAGGAATGGACCACATGAAGAGGAAAATCAACCACGGAATGAGGAAGGTCCCGCCGCCGTTGGCGCCGACCATCCGAGGGAAACGCCAGATGTTGCCCGTACCGATGGCTGCACCGATGGTTGCGAAAATGAGGCCAAGACGGCCGCTGAATTCGTCGGATTGGCCGCTCACGCGTCCACCGCCTCTTCGAGGAGGGCGTCGGCGAGGATGACCTTCTCTTCGTCATCGCCGCCGGTGAACATGGTGCGCAGCGCGGTCCCAAGTCCGCCCCAGACCGTCCCTGCCACAAGGAGGAACATGACGAGCGCTCCAGAGGTGGAGCCGTAGGACGCACGGTAGGACACGGAGAGGACGTAGTACTCCCCGTCGTCAGGGTACTGATAGAAGTCGGACCCGCCCAGCGTGGCCACTTGGGCCTTGTAGTGGACTTCACCGGTGGCCGTTTCACCGACGGGAATCATCGCACGCAACAAGGTACCGTTGCCGTCCGAGGTGGTGCATGCGTTGCCGCCAACGACCTCCATCTGGACCGACTCCCACGGCGTGGTCGACCACTCGCGTGGGCCGTAGTCGCTTTGCAGGCGGCTGGGCTTGACCTGACGCCACTTGATCACGGAGTTCTCCGTGCTGTAGGGGAAGTCGTCCGACACGCAGACGTCAATGGGGATGTCGCCCTCGTCGGGGATGTCGATGGCGTCGGGCTGCTTCAGGTAGTTCTGCTGTGAGATGTTGGCGATGGCGAGGTCCGCGCGCTCGCGCGGGTTGTCGGCGATCTCCGCGATGTAGAAGCCGAGGCCGAGGTTGCGCACCGCGATGTGGTCGATGTCGTCCTCGTGCTGGTGGAAGGCGGTGCCGATTTCCGAGGTGTAGCAGTAGGAGCCGTGCACGCCGTAATGCCAGTCGCAGAAGTCACCCGAGGTCGGGTAGAGCGAGGAGGACTGGAGGTTGGCGTACTGGGTCATGTCGGCCATCTGCTGGCCGTGGTACTCAAGCTGGCTGTGGTCAGGACTCTCGCAATCCGTGCAGTGACCCCACGGCCAAAGGATGAGTTCCGAGTAGGAGTGGTGGGTCAGGGTGGACTTGAATTCGCTGGCACCGTCGCCGGTGTCGTCGTTCATTTCGGTCAAGTCCTGGATGAACTTGGTCTCAGGCTCAGAGTTGCCGCCCCACCAGTCTTCGTCGGTCACGCCGTCGGCGTCGTCGTCCTTGCCGTCGACGTGGTCTTCGTTGATCTGCCCGTCGCCGTCGTTGTCACGGGTGTCCACAGGGCCGTTGTACACGTCGTTGTTTGAACCGTCCAATTCGCCTTCTGCGGGCGTGCAGGTGCCGGGAATGATGGGGCCTGTGGCGCCAAGAGGTGCGCCCCACTCGAACTGGTAGTTGCGGTTCAGGTCCACGCCGTCGCAGTCCTCGTCGACTTCTTCCTGAAGGTCGGGAAGGGGCGTGACGCCGGTGAAGGTGTTGTCGCGCAGGTTCTTCCTCCAGCCGCCCGAGGGGCAGGACTCCCACGCAGGAGCGGGACAGAAGACCTCGCGGTCGTAGATGTTCCCGTCCACGTTGAGCATCGGCACGATGTACAGCTCGCGGCTGTCGAGAAGGTCGACGATCCACTGTTCGCTGTAGTCCTCGTCGACCCCAAGGTCGCCAGGGCCACAGGGCGTGCCGTCGCCGTTGGAATCCTGATAGGAGGCATCGAGGGCGAGGCAATCGCCGTCGTCGTCGAGCACCCCGTCGCCGTTGGTGTCGCCCCAGCCGTCTTCGTCCACGTCACCGTCGCCGTCGTTGTCGTAGCCGATGTTGTCCAACGAGAAGGCGATGACTTCGAGTTGCATCATGGGCACCTGCACGGACATCCACTCACGGGCGTGGTGGTTGCCGACGATGAGCACGTCGGGGCGATCGGGGTAGTTTCCGTTGTCGCCGACGAATTCGTTGTATTCGCCTCCGCTGACGTCCGTGGTGACCTTCATCCACGGGGAAGCATGGCCGTAGTACCAGCCTTCGTAGGCGTCGGCCGTGGTCTGTTCTCCACGGGCGTTGGTGCCGCCGTTCATGCCCTCATGGAACTCAAAGATGTCCGGGTTGTCCTCCGCCAAACGCTGCATGCGTTGCTTGAGCGTGTCGTAGGTGTGGTATTCCTTGAATTGCAGAATGCGTTCGTCCGCATCGGCCCATGGGAAAATGTGGTTGATGTAGTCGTCCGACCACACCGCTTCAGGCGCGGTGCCGGCCTCTTCTTGGGCCACGCCGGCGTTGGCGATGGGCGCGCAGAGGGTCAGCATGAGCGGGAGCGCCAACAGGAGCGCCGTCCTGCGAAGGTAGGCCTGCCGGGACCGGTCGTTGTCGAGCATCATTCACCCCACCCATCACGCGCCTATCAAGCCGTCGCGCCGCCGGAACCGCCATGAAGGCCACTCGACACCGAAGGGCATGGCTTGGTTGGACGTGCTGCAGACCGCAGGCCCAGACGTGCTCGGAACGAACCGCTGGACCCTGTTGGCCCTGCTTGGACTGATGCTTGCCGGCTTGGCCGCGCGAGGCCTTGCCATGGTGTTGGCGCCGCGTCTGATCGGTGCAATCGTTCGGCTTCCTCGCACCAGCGAGGGGCTGAAATCAAGCGAACGGGCCCTCGGAACGGCCGCTGCTGCGGGCGTGATGCTCCTTGGCCTCCAACGCCTCCATGCCATGGCGGACGGGGGCTCCGACCTCGCAACGTTCCCGGGACTTAGCGCACTGACCTTGATCGGCATCGCGCAACTCGTGCTCGTGATTTCGCTGGTCCGCGCCGCCTTCCGGGCCGTCGACGTGGTCCAGGACGTCATGGATTTGCTCGACGACGACGACGTGCTCGACGGTTCCGAACGCACCGTGGTGTCGGCCGTGGAAAGCGTGCTGCGCTTCATCATCCTGTTCATCGGCGGCGTGTTCGTCGCCGACGCCTTCGGCTTGGACCTGACCTCGCTCATCGCCGGCCTTGGCATCAGCGGGTTGGCGCTTGCCTTGGCGGCCAAGGACACGATTTCGAATTTCTTTGGCGCCGTGACCGTCCTGATGGACCGGCCCTTCCGCATTGGTGATTGGGTGGTCATCGGCGGGACCGAAGGTGAGGTCATTGAAATCAACCTGAGGACCACCATTCTGCGCACCTCATCGGACACCATCGTCACCGTGCCGAACGCAAACCTCGTCAACACGGCCGTGGAAAATTGGGGCAAGCGAAGGTGGCGCAGGTGGCAGACCACGCTGCACTTGGACCTCGGTTCGGACCCTGAAGCCGTGAGCAGCTTTTGCGACAGGGTCATCGCCGCGGTCCGCGCCAACGAGCGCACGCTGAAGGAAGACGCATCGTGGTGCGCCGTGGATGGGATCTCCGCTCAATCGATCGACGTGTCCATCAACCTCTACTGGGACCTGAATTCCTCGGTGGAGGAACGCGAAGCACGTGAAGACCTGATGCTCGACATCGTGCGCATTTCACGCGAATTGAATTTGGAGTTCCACGACGCTCGCGTGCGCCAGTCCCGCTGATTCAGAACGGCCCCGGTTCTGCAGCCTTGTAGCGCAGCCAGCCGCCGGCCCCCAAGGCAACGGAGAAGGCGGCGAGGGCCAAGGAGGGGGTCTGCGTCAAGGCATCAAGGGCGTACGCGTACCACGCTGCGGCCACCCCGGCCGCGCCAAGCCACAACAGGGAGCGCCACATCCTGAGCACGCCGAGGCGTGCCTGCAGGCGATCGACGTCCTCCAGCCATGCCTTCGTCGCCTCCTGCAGGTCCTCGTCGCCCCATGCCAGGGCACGGCCTCGCCAGCGCAAAACGTCCGCGTAACGCCAAATCCAGAGGCCTCCCCGGTAGGTGGAGACGGCCCGAGGTCGGGACCACGCGGCAGGAGCGCCCTCGCTCCATGCCGTGAACCATGCTTCGGGACCGCCTTGGTCAGCAGCAAGGCCGGCTTCGACCGCTTCACCTCCCAAGGCCATCGCGTGAGCCAGACCAGGCCTCCGGCCGATGACGCCCGTCAGCGCCTCGTCCACCGTTCGAGGGAGCGGTCGAAAACGAGGCCCGTGCGGGCCGTGAACAAGGCTCTGCAGCGAGAGCTGCAGGTCTGGCAGGCCCACCGTGACGCGGTCGTGTGGTGCACGCCACAGCGTCGTGGTGCCCAAACGCTGTTCCACGTTGGCGATGGCGTCGTTCCAACGGCGTTCGACCGGGGGCGTGGCCCAACGCTTCAGCGTGCCGAGGAAGGCTCCTGCCGCCCGAAATTGATCGTGAAGGTCGAGCTCGGTATCGAGCGGAACACGGGCTGCATGCTCCCACACAAGCAGGGCGTCATGGCCGTCCACCACGCATCCACCGACCGGCAGGTCCGCACGCTTTGAAGCAAGCATGGCGTCCACACGGTCGCGGTGGTGGACCAGCGAAGAGAGGGCTCGCCCGGTCCCAAAGGTGCACAACAGGAGGTCGAAGATGGACCCCTCGTGTTCGGCCCGAAACCATCTGCCCAAACGATCGGCGGCGGTGGGCTCGACGGTGGCGTCCTCCAGCGTGACGCCCCACCATGTGCCCATGCCATCCTTCAGCATGGACTCAAGGTCCATCGAAAGCACCGTGACCTCGCCCCATGCTGTGTGTGCCGTGCCCTTGGAATCCTCCGCAAGGAGGCCCGTCGGCCATGGTGCAGGCATGATGGGACGAGGAAGGTCCCGCGTGTGAACCCTGCCCTCCGCGTGCGCATTCCTCAAGGGCAAGGTCGCGCACGGTGAAACGCGATGGGGGTGAGCGACCGTGTGGGGGACGCCCTCGGGCGAGCCGTGGACCAGCGGATGCTGCGTGAGGTCTTGACCCACGAAATTCGTCCGCAGCACATGGCCATCATCATGGACGGGAACCGTCGGTTTGCTTTCAGAAACAGGCTGACTTCGGGCGTGGGACACCGCATTGGCAAAGCCAAGTTGGAAGAGGTTCTGGACTGGGTCCTCGAACTGAAGATCCCCTGGTTCACCGTGTACGCCCTCTCCACGGAGAACCTCAAGCGACCGAAGGACGAGTTGGACGCGTTGTTCGCCTTGTACATCGAGGGGCTGAACGACATCGCCGAGGACGAGCGAATCCACGCCAACGAAGTTCGTGTGCAGATCATTGGCCGAAGGGACCTCTTGCCTGCGAACGTCATCGAGGCCATCGATCACGCAGAATCGCGCACCGCAGGCTACGACCGCTTCGTGTTCTCCGTCTGTCTTGCGTACGGGAGTCGAGAAGAAATTCTCGATGCCATCCGGGCCATCGCTGAGGACCATGCCAAGGGCGAATTGACGCTTGACGACATCGACGAAGCGGCGGTGTCTGACCGACTGTACACGGCGGACATGCCCGACCCTGACTTGGTCATTCGCACCTCAGGGGAAGAACGCATCTCGAATTTCCTGCTTTGGCAGATGGCCTACGCCGAGTTGTACTTCACCGACGTGTATTGGCCCTCGTTCTCAAAGCGCGAACTGATGAAGGCGATCAAAGCCTTCCAACAGCGCAAGCGCCGCTACGGAGCGTGAGTCCATGGGCGTCTGCGACCGCTGTCAGGGGTACGAGAACCCCAGCCTTGCCGTGGACGCGTGCGTCCGTCGCGGGGACGAGGTCCTGTTGATTCAACGCAAGCATCCACCCAACGTGGGATCTTGGGGGTGCCCGGGCGGTTTCATGGACGTTGGAGAGACCGCGGAAGCGGGAGCCTTGCGTGAATTGGAAGAGGAAACGGGCATCCGCGGCCACAGTCCGAGGCTCCTCATGGTGATGAGCGACCCTGAACGGGACGAGCGAAAGCACGTGGTCAGCATCGTCTACGAAGTGGAGATGGTCGATCCGACACAGGAACCTCTGCCCGGTGACGATGCAGCCGATGCGCGCTTTGTGCCCATCGCAGACGTGCTCGCCGGTGCTTACCGCCTCAACGGCGACCACGAAGACGTCCTTCGCCGCTGGCTTCAGCCGTCCTGAAGCAGCACGTCAAACTCGGCTTTCGCGTTGGGCCATGGGTCGGGCGCCAGCGCATCCGTCAGCGCCATGCCGGTCGCCCATCGGGCCCGAACGTCCAGCCATGCCTCGCCCTCGCATGCGCCACGGTGACGGAAGAGCGGCCATCCTTCTGCCTCAACGCGGTCGAGGTAACCGCGCTCGCCCGCCGAGACCAACAACGTCGGCACTCCGAGGTAGGCCGCTTCCGCCGCGAAGGTCGTGGATTGCGTGACGACGCCATCCACGTCCGAGAGACGGTCCAGCAGGCTCCACGCCATTCGGTCCGATGGACCCGCCTCCTCGTCCCAAGCGAGAACTTGGAATCCGTCGATGACCGCATCCGGCAGCGCGATCACCTCGCCTTCATCGTGGGAACCGGTGCCAAGCAAACGCCGCACAAGGATGCGAGGTGGGTCAGCAAGGTCCGTCGGGCGGCGGATGGGCACAAGGTGCAGGTGTTGATGGGTCCCGTCCAGCCGGTGCAGCCGCCAACGGCCTGCAACTGCACCGCGTTTCCACGCCGCGAGTCGCCCTCCGTCGAGGTCCTCTCTCCAGTGGGTCGGCACCACCAGGTCCGTGACTCCACGCTCAAGCCACCGAAGGTTGCGATGCTGGATTTCCGTGTCCACGGCACACCAGCGCCGCGTGAGGCCCGCAAGCCGACCTGCCCATGGCATGAGGGGCGCGTTCATCGCGACCATGCGGTGGCTTCCCGGCACGTCACGGCACCAGCGCTTCAGATGGCGAACCGCATGACGGAGCCGCCGTTGGCCGCTCCATGCGCCCGACGCTCGGGGGATCCATGCCGCCCGACGGGACGGAAGATGCCCGTCACGCTGGTCGTAGAGGGCGCGGACTTCGGCGCGGTCGGTCAGAAGCAGCATGTCTTGGGTGCTTCCCTCCCGCACAAAGGGAGCCATGGCCCTGACGTGCGCAGGATGGTCCAACACCCAACACGTCGCCACAGACCACGCTAGGGCCAACGGCACATAGGCACGCCGACCGGAGGTTGAAGGACCGATGGGCGGCTGGGTTCACCATGACCACGAAGCAAGCCATCGCCATCGACGGAGGTGCCGTGTACGGCCCTTACACACCCGGCGTTCGCTCAGGTAACGACCTGTGGCTGTCTGGACAGATCGCTCCCGAAGCCGGTGACCTGCAAGCCCAAGTGGCCGGGGCCTTGGCCAAGATCGATGTGCTGCTCGAAGCCGGCGGATCCAGCAAGCACGACCTCGTGTCGGTGCAAGTTCTGTTGCTGGACATCAAGGACTTCTCGGCCATGAACGAGGTGTACGCCGCTTGGCTGGATGGCGTTCGGGTCCCACCCACGCGAGCGGCGTTCCAAGCCGCCGCATTGCCTGCAGGTGCATCGGTGGAAATCGTCGCCCATGCGGTCGTCGGTTCCGCATGAAAGGAGGCGCGTTCAAGAGCAGCCCCGCACTGGGACCAGCATGCCACCATGGCCCGAGCACTGCTTCAAGGCCTACGACATCCGGGGATTGGCCAACGGTGACGGCTCGGGTGAACTGACGCCCGCCTTCGCGAAGCGACTCGGACAAGCGCTTGCCACGTACCTCGGTGCCAAGCGTCTGGCCGTGGGCCGGGACATTCGGACCTCCAGCACGGCCTTGGCTGACGCCTTGATGCAAGGCATGCAAGACGCGGGGGCGGACATCGTGGACCTTGACGTCTGCACCACCGGTGCGCTGTACCATGCATGCTGGACGATGGAGGTGGACGGTGGTGTGATGGTCACCGCCAGCCACCTCCCCATGCCAACCCACAACGGATTCAAGATGTGCCGAGGCAACTTGCCCTTGGCCGGCGATGAAATCCAAGCGCTTCGAGAGGTCTTTCTCCAAGGGGATTTCGACACCGGTGAAGGAAAGCGAACCCTTGCCCCTCACATGCCGGCCTACCTTGCGGCCATCGCAGAAAGTGTGGGACCTCTTGGCCGTCCTGTGCACGTGGCCGTGGACGCGGGCAACGCGGTCCCCGGGCCTTTCCTTGTCGAGGTGCTGGAGGCCATCGGTGCGAAGGTCGAAGCGGTGCATTGCACCTGGGACGCCAGCGAACCGAACCACGGTGCGGACCCGACTCGACCCTACAACATGACCGATCTGGCGGATGTCGTCACCACGCACGGTTGCGAGTTTGGACTGGGCAGCGACGGTGACGGTGACCGCATTGGTGCCGTGACCGAAACGGGCGCCTTCGTCTACCCCGACCGCCTTGTGGCGCTTCTTGTCGGAGACGTCTTGGCGGACCTTGACGACCACGCCACCGAGAACGAACGAACCGTCATCTACGACGTGAAGTGTTCCATGAACGTTGAAAGCGCCGTCCTTGCCGCTGGCGGAACGCCGATCATGGCACGAACCGGCCACTCGTTCATGAAGCGAGCCTTGGCCGAGCGGCCCGGTTGCCGGTTCGCTGCTGAGATGAGCGGTCACCTGTTCCCCGCCGACCGTGGATGGTACGGCTTCGATTGTTCCCTGTACAACGCCGCTCGCATCGTCGAATTGTGGTCGAGGCAAGCCTCGGAAGGCCGGACCTTCGGTCAGGCCCTCGACGCGGTGGCGCCCAACCTGCCCACCACCGGCGAATGCAAGGTGCCTTGCGATGAAGCTCGGAAGGAGCCCGTTGTGGCGGGCATCACCGCCGCCTTTGCCGACCTTCCGCACAGCACCGTTGACGGCGTTCGTGTGCGCTTCGAGGACGAGCATGGGGTGCAACAAGGCTGGTACCTTGCCCGACGCTCAAACACGGAGTCCGTCCTCGTGATGCGGGCCGAAGCCCGAAGCGAGGCCATGCTGGCCCACATCCGTGAGCGCATCGAAGAGCGGGTGGCTCCGCTGATCGACGTCGGTGGTTTCCTCGACGCTTTTGCGTGAGGATCAGAGGGTTGCGTCGACTTCGATGAAGGGCGCGACGGTGAAGTCGAGCACAAGCAGTTCGATCGTCCACGACACGTCTTCGCCGTTGTCGCTACGGGAGCAGGCGCCAGGGGCGTTGCCTGCTGCTGCCGTCACGCCGATCACGATGTCGTAGGCGCCAAGGCCGTCGTCACCCGCATTGAGTTCGTCCGAAATCTCGGTGCCGCTCATGCCCGAGATGACCTCTTCATCCAACAATGAGAGGTTGACCCAGGTGAGGTCCACCGTGTGGGAACCGGGGTTCTCCCCCGAGCCAGAGTTGGTCATCTCGTTGTGCTCAAGGGTGGCGGTGATGGTGTCGGGTGCGTCGCTTCCGCTGGCAGCGGCGCAGGTTAGTCCGCTGAACTCCTCGTCCTCGTCGTAGGTCATCGTGATGCGGATGCCGACCACGTTGCCGCCCGCGGTTTCAATTTCGTTTCGCACGGCGTCCGAGGTCTGACTCACGGGCCATTCGTCGCCGTCCTGGATGTATTCGCCTCCTTCCTCAAGGAGGATGGTATCGATTTCACCGTTGACGACATAGTCGCCGACGGCCGAAAGGCCGGCGGAATCAACGCCCGCGGCAGCGCTGGCGAAAGCCACGGGGAATGCGATGGTGAAGAAGAGGATGCCAGCGACCAAAATTTGCGCATCGCGCTCGGTCTTGACCCGCTCGACAAAGTCGCTCACTTTCGACATGGTCCGCGCCCTCCGTGTCGTCCGAGGTGCCTCGAACCTATCACCTTCTCGGCGCAAGGTCACGCCTCTTCATCCTCAGGTGGCCATGTGCGGTGGTTCTCGCGTGGCCATGCTTTCGAACCGACATCGAATCCAAGCGCATCGAAGGCACGTTTCGATTTCCTCCATGTCGGCAAAAGAAAACCCACCGTGGAGCGCTCGCCGAAGGTCCACTTCCAAGGGATGCGAGGGAGCGCGTTGGCCCAGGCATGGATCAAATCAAGCCCCAGTCCTGAATCTGTGCCCCCCGGGAGCAGCCAACTGATTTGGTGGACTTCTCCGGTTGACCCACGGGTCTCGGACCATGCGGTGATCAGGCCACCGTGCAGAGGTCCGTCAAGGATCTCCAAGCCAATGGTACGGGTGGCTTGGGTCATGGGCATGATGATCGCAAAACGGTCCACCATCCGGGCGCCTTCATGACGGCGCATGGCCCAGCCCGCTTCCTGGATGACCGTTCGCAGTGCGCGAACTGCAGCGATGGGGCTGACGCTGACCTCAAGGTCGAGCGATTGTGGCCGCACCATGACTCAGCCCCGGGCGGACCGGGCATCAAGGTGTCGAGCGTGGGGGCAATGGCCGGTGGCCTCCGACAACGGTGAGGTGGTCCCGTTCGGGACCGGCCATCAAGGCTGACGCAGGCAGGCCTGGGTCAGCACGACAGCGGTCGTGTCGGATCAGCCGAAGAGCGAGCCGAGGCCTTCGAAGCCACCGTCTTCCTCTTCTTCTTCAGCGGCCTCCTCAGCGGGGGCGGCGTCGGAAGCTCCGGAGGCAGCCGCAGCGGGTGCAGCGGCAGCGGGGGCAGCGACGGCCTGCGTCATGGCTTCAGCGATGTCGATGCCACCGAGCGAGGCCACCAGGGCCTTCACTCGGGCAGCGTCGACGTCGACACCGGCGGCCGCCAGAACGGCGGTCACGGCATCGTCGTTGATGTCCTTCTCAGCAGCGTGCAGCATCATGGCAGCGTAGACGTATTCCATTTCATTCACCTCATGTGTTTTGGTTGTTCAGCCGAACAGGTCTCCAAGGCCGCCGAAGCTGGCTTCCTCTTCTTCCTCTTCCTCGTCCTCGGCCGCCTCGGCTGGGGCGGTTTCGGTGCTCTCGGCGACGGCGACCGTGGCGGCAGCAGCGTCAGCTGCAGCCCCCAGCATGGCCGCCAACTCGTCGTCGAGGGCGGAGGAATCGAGCGATCCCGCGACGCCCATGGCGGCGCGGTGAGCGCGGCCAAGCAGGTGCGGGAGGGTCGTGGTCGAGATGTGAGCCACCTCGAGGGCCACGGCCAGGGCTTCCGAGGAAGCCTTCGCGAGCAGGGTTGGGGTGGTCTCGGGCGTGAACCATCCGACGTGGCAGGCGACGTTGAACGCGCCAGCCGCAAAGCCGATCAAATCGGAGCGGAAGGTCTCGAAGTCGATGTCGAGCACGTCGGGGCGGAAAATGACGCCATCTTCGTACGTTCCAATCAAGCGGAGGCCCGTGACGATGGGGTTGATGCCAATCTTGCCGAGCATCATTCCGAGGTCGCCCTCGAATCCTTCGCCTTCCTTCAGGACCACGGTTTCCTTCTGAATGTGGACGCTTCCGCCCATGATCTTCGCGGGAATCCCAACGGAGTTCAGTTCACCGACGATCGGACCGGGGGGCATGCCCGTGTCCATCTTTTCCACGACGATGTCGTGAGGGGCGATGTCACCGGGCTTGGCGGCACGGCCGGCTTCGGTGGCTTTGAGGTCCGTGAAGAGCTCGAAGGAGTTCTTGGCGCTGGTGGACACGATGGCCGGCTGGACGGCCCCTTCGAACAGGGAGTTGAGGGTGTCGAGGTCCTTTCCGCTGTTTTCCCAAGCAAGGCGCATCAGGCGCTTCTTGGCGACACGGATGTCCATGTCGTCACGGAGGGATTTGCGCATCTGGATCATCGTGTCCGCGGGAACCCCGTGGATGTCGATGACCGCAATGGTGTCACCGGACGAGATGAGGGACTCAAGGTCGGCGACGGTGTCGCGCTTCCAGGACACGACCTTGGGAATCACGCGGCCACCTCCACCTTGACGGACGGACCCATGGTCGTCTTGACGTAGAGCGAACGGATGTTGTTTGGACCGCGTTCCAGACGGGTCATCACACGCTTGTAGACTTCCATCGCGTTGGCGGTCAACTCATCCAAGGATTGGTTGGCGGTGCCAAAGATGGCGTGGAAGGTCATCTTGTCTCCGGACTTCACCACAACGGT
>DUHJ01000107.1:34759-35143 GCA_013330925.1 Candidatus Poseidoniaceae archaeon
GTCTCCGGACTTCACCACAACGGTGCTGCGCAGACCGGTGGCCACAACGGCGGGGTCGAGCACGGGGGGAACGGGGCGAGGCATCTTCCCACGGGGACCGAGGATGACACCAAGCCAGCGACCGACAAGGCCCATGTGAGGAACCTCAGAGAGGAAGAAGTCGTAGCGGTTGGCCACCTTCTTGCCCATGCCCTTGTTGGTGCCCATCTCTTCGATTTGAGCGGGGGCGAAGACATCGATGCCTCCAGCCTTGGCCTTCTCTGCGGCTTCACCCGCAGCGAACATGGCGACCTTGATCTCCTTGCCACGGCCCGAAGGAAGGCGAATCTCTTCCTTGATCCGGTTGTTGGGATTCTTGAGGTCAACGTCCTTGATGGTGAACGC
>DUHJ01000016.1 GCA_013330925.1 Candidatus Poseidoniaceae archaeon
TACGCCCGCCACGCCCATGGCAAGCCGTTCAACGCTGGCCACACACGCTCCGCAGGACATGCCGTCCACGTCGAGGCGCTGCAGGTCCGTCACGGTGTTCACGCTCCATTGCTGTGTTTCAAGGGTTCCGAGGCCGGTGACCGGCCGGGGCGAGGTCGAGTTTTCCCGTCCATAGATCGAGGCCGCGAAGTCGGCATGGGTAGCGTGCTCCAAGGCGAAGCAAGGGTTCGGCATCGTCCTCGCTTTCCACCACAAGCCCGTGGTCGTCGATGTGAAGTCGACGCTGCTTGCTGAGGGCGTTCAGGTGAAGCCTCCCATGGAGGGCGCCGTCGTCGTTGAGGTCAAGGTGAACGAAGGGTGTACGCAAGGCCACCACGCGTGCGGGCCAGGTGTCGGTCGTTGTGCCGCTGAGGTGCAGCGCAAAGGCCTGGTCCACGGCTTCCCATTCGAGGCGCTTCGCGGCCCAACCACGTTCACCACAATGTGCCGCAAGCGCTTCCATGTCTTCAGCACGGTGAGGCCACGGCTCCTTTCGCATCAGGGCCTTGAGCTGGCGGTGTGCGATGAGGTCTGGGTACCTTCGGATGGGACTGGTGAAATGGGCATATGCGTTTAGATCGAGACCAAAGTGCCCGGTGTTGGTGGCCGTGTAACTCGCACGCTGCATCAGTTGGAACAGGCTCTGGTCCACGACCCGACGGGTGGCGCCGGTCAACTCGCTTGCTGCATGCTGGGCTTGCCGCAAAGCGTTGAGCATGGCTTGGCGCGCCTCTGGGTCGATCACCTCCGATCGGTGGTCTTCCTCGACGGCGGGCTCCTCGGATTCCACGGTGATGTTTCCCGCCCACCCGGCGAGCAGGTCTGACAGTTCCTCAGCACTGCTCTGTCCTGCGGTTCTGTGGGACGGCATCGGCAGTTCAATGTCCACGTCAAGGGCGTGGAGGCGGGCGTTCAGCGCTTCGACTTCAACCCGATCTGGTGGGAGGTGACAGCGCCATGGGACCGGTGCACCGGCCTCACCAAGCAGCTCTCCAACGGCTGCGTTGGCGGCCACCATGAAGGTCTCAATCATCGCGGTGGCCTCGTTGGGCCGCTTGATTTCGACGTTGATGCCCTGCTCTTCACGCAGGCGGGGCCTCAACTCTGCCTGGTGAAGTTCAAGGCGAAGGTCACCTTCGCGCATGCCTGAAGCAAGGGCCAGCAGGTCGGCGACATCGCCACGTTCCAAGACCTCGTCGTACGAACGGTTGGCCGTGACACGAACAATGGCCTCGTGGGGCACGCACTCGACGACGGCGTGGCCGTCAAGTCGGAGTTCCAGCACCATGGCACGTCGGTCCACGTCTGCCCTCAGGCTGCACAGGTCGTCGGCGAGACGTGGCGGGAGCATCGGCAACACGGCATGAGGCAGGTAGACGGAGGTCGCCCGCGCCCGCGCGGCCCGGTCCAAGGGCGTGTCCAGACGGACGTAGGAGGCCACGTCAGCAATCGCAACCCAAAGCACCGCCCCCTGGTCCGTCAGGCACACGGCGTCGTCGAAATCCTTGGCATCGTGTGGGTCGATGGTCACGAAGGGAAGGTGCCGCAGATCGGTCCGGCCGGCGGCCACCTCGGCATCTCCATCCACTTCACCAAGGGTGCCGGTGGACTCCACGAGGTGCGGCTGCCAGGCCTCTGGAAACGGGTTCTCGCCAAGGCGTGCGCGCTGGCGGAGGCGTGCTTCGATCAAATCGCGTGGACCAGCGGCTCCCGCGGCATGAAGCAGATGAGCAACGTGAGGCGCATCGTCCCTGAACCGCAAACCGCTGGCGCGGCGAGCCCATGCAAGCAGGGCCTCGTTGAGGTTGAACGCATCCCACGCCAGCAGGCGCTCGCCCTCGAGGAGGGTCCATGCTTCAGGCCATGCTTCGAGCGAGGCCTCAAACAACTGGCACCTCAGCACCTCCAAGAGAAGTTCGTCGGGTCCATCGGATCCGTCCAAACGGGTCTGCCAGCGTTGCCGCGCGCTCGTTGCAGCTTCGATGTCCTGACGGGGGCGAAGCCGAATTCTAGGACCCTCACGGAGAAAGCGCTGCCCTCGTTTCGTGGCTTGGTTGAGGGTCGCATCGAAGGTTGAACGTGCGCGGCGGATGTCCGCCCCTTCCGTGGGTTGTCCCTCACGCGCACAGACCGCGGCCCAGAGGTCGTCTGGACTGTGCGGTTCACCGGCGTGTTGGCCAAGCGCGTCGTGAAGACGGCGCCAAAATCGGTCGTCATCGGGTGCTTTTGGACCACGTGGCTGCCGCCGTCGTTGCGCGGAGTTGCCCCGCCGCCGCCGGTCCATGCTCCGCCATGTGCGCGTCCGCCATGAAGGTGGCCTTAGAGGCCGAGGTCCCTCAGGTTCGTGACCGCTTTGATTTGCGCTTCGTCCAGTTCACCGTGTTCTGCCAGCTCAAATTCGAGGTCCAAGTCTCCGCCCGCATAGCCTTGGCCGGGCATGCGCCTGCGATCGCCGACCATGGACCCCTCCGGCACCGACAAGCGTCCAGCCCGGCCGTCGGGCAAGGTCACCTCGACTTTCCCGCCCAGCACCAAGGTGCTGTAGGCCACCTGGACGGATTGGACCAAGCGCCCTTCCTCCCATCGACGGTCTTCGCCAGGATCGATTCGAAGCGTCACCAAGGCATCCCCCGTGGCGCCTTCTGGGTGCTCATGGCCTTGGCCACGGAGGCGTTTGGTGGAGCCGTGAGCACGCCCTGGTTCGAGCGTCATCCGCAACGAAGCGGCCTTGGTCTCCACGCCTCCGTTGGGCGTCAGACGAAGGCGGCGGATCGTGAACGGGAAACTGCCTCCCTCGGCGGCTTGGGCCAAGGACACGTCAAGGTGAACGTTCACGTCGCCTCCCTTTGGAGGTGCTCGTGCTCGCTGCTGGCGTGGAGGGGCCGGCCCCGGCCCTCTTCGTTGCCCGAACATCTGCCCGATGAGGTCCTCGAATTGACCCATGCCGCCGGGCATGCCTCCAAAACCTCCCGGTCCACCAAAGCCAGAGAAGGCCTGCCGGCGTTGTGCTTCGCGCGCTTCCGCCGTGCCGATGGCATCGTATGCGGCTTGAACTTCCTTGAAGCGCGCTTCCGCCGCTGCATTGCCCTTGTTCCGGTCCGGATGGAATTGACGTGCCAACCTCCGGTATGACCGCCGGATTTCCGCGTCCCCGGCGTCCCGGCCGACGCCGAGGACCTGATAGGGGTCACGACCGCTGGCCACGTCACCGCTTGCCTACGGCCCCTCAAGAAGCCTCCCGAAGGTGGGCCTTTTCCCTCCGATGCGTTCTTAATGAGGGGGCAGGTCGCTCGGCAGGCTGAGGTTGCACCATGTCCACGGAAGCAAATCCTTCGTTCGAACAACGTGTTCAGGACCGCCAAGACGCCGTCGAGGCCTGGGTCCGCAGGAACATCACCAAGGGTTCTTGGGCGCGCATCGTCCGCATGGCACGGAAACCCAGCCCTGAGGAATTCCGCCGCACCTCCATCGTCTGTGGCATTGGCCTCCTCGTGCTTGGGGCCATTGGTTTCCTCATCCTGCTCCTGATGGATCACACCTTCCCTTGGTTGATCCATGACGTGTTCAACATCCCCCTCCCCTGAGGTGCTCCAGATGCCGACCGATTTCATCGCCTATGTTCGTCATGAAGAGAAGCTCCTGCTTCTCCGCCGTCACACCTCCGACGCCAGTTTCCCAGGCCTTTGGGACGGCGTCTACGGCAGCGGCTCCACCCCTGAAGAAGTGCTGAGCCGCGTTGCGGAAGTCACCGGCCTTTCGATCGACCAACTCGTCCTCCACAAGGAAGGGCCAGACCGTGGTATCGACATGGGCCGCACGCTTGTTGACGTGATCCCCTACCTTGTGGTCTCCACCAGCGACGAGGTCACTCCCGCCGGCGTCTACGACGCAGCCGAGTGGATTGACCCCGGCCACCTCCAGAACTACAATTGCATCTTCTCGGACCTTGACATGGAAGGCGCTGACACGCTGTTCAAGGAAATGTACGGCTCCGTGGGTTCCTTCCTCTACATCGTCAAGTCCGCCATCGGCTCCGAGCAGCGTCTGGCCTCCGAGATGAACGCCCGAATCCACGGCAGCGGAAGCCTCCGTACGCTCAAGGACGAAATCATGTCCATCGTGCATCCGCACAGCATGCGAGGCTACGTCTTCGTCGAAGCCAGCGCCAAGCACCACGTGGAGAAGCTCATTGGTCGGGCCGGTGGACGAGATCCCAAGGCGCGTCGTGGGCTCAACCTTACTCCTCTGAAGAACGCGAAGTCTGTTCTTCCAGGTGAGGCACCTTTGGAGAACATCCTCCCCTACCTCGAGCCGAAGGCCGTGACCAGCGGCATCGACGTGGGCTGCATCGTCGAAATCGTGACGGGTGCGTTCAAGGGCGAAAAAGCCCGCATCACCGCCGTGGCCGACACCAAGGAAGAGGTCACCATGGAACTCTATGAGCAGGTCATTCCAATGACGCTCAGCATGCGCGGTGACCACGTTCGGGTCATCGAGCGCGTCAACGAGTGAGTCCAAACGGGACAATCGCCACACTGCGAGGCCGTAAGGCCGCCAATTTCCCCGCCTCTGCGCCTCCATTGCGATTATATACACGAGTCAAGTCGGCCACCTGCACGCAAGGTGCAGGAAGCATTGTCATGGCCAAGCCTTGGACCGCAGAGCTCGTCAAGAAGGCGCTCGGCGTGAAGAAGTGCAACGGATCCATGGACGCGGCCACCGAGGACCTTCCTCTCGAGAAGGCCATCGGCGTGGCCAAGGACAAGGCCGGTGACCTCACCGGTGCCGACCTGAAGGCGATGACCCGTGAGGTCATCGGCACCTGTGTTGCGATGCGCGTCAAGATTGACGGCCACTGGCCCAAGGACGCGCTGAAGATCATCGAAAACGGAGAGTGGGACGACCGATTCAACTGAACAAGATTCACGAAATGCGGGAGAGGCGCTCGTCGCCTCGCAGACCGCAGGGGTGACTTACCATGCAAGACAACATCACCGCCGCCATCACCGAAGCCCTGGACAAGGCACCTGAGCGTGCCTTCGTCGAATCAATCGAGTTCGCGTTCACCATCAAGGACGTTGACCTCAAGAATCCCAACAACCGGATCAAGGAAGAGATTCGCCTTCCTTCGGGCCGTGGCAAGGAGATCAAGGTCGCCA
>DUHJ01000197.1 GCA_013330925.1 Candidatus Poseidoniaceae archaeon
TGACCACGGCGACGAGGAAGCACGCTTTGACCCGCACAGCTGGCTTGACCCGCTCGCCTTCCGCGCCCAGGTCAAGGTGGTTCGTGACGCGATGATCGAAGCCTTCCCAGAAGGCGAAGACACCTTCACCGCCAACGCTGAAGCCTACATGGCTGAGCTTGTTGAATTGGACCAAGGATTCGCTGCCCTGAGCGGCTGCACCCTCGATGAAATCGCGGCCAACCACAACGCGTACACCTACATGGCCGAACGCTACGGCCTTGAATTCGTGACCGTGCACGGCCTCGATCCTGAAGGTGAGCCGTCTGCGGCCGACATCAAGAAGGTCGTCGATGAAATCGAAGACAAGGGCATTGAATACTTCTTCATCGAAGAATACACCGACGAAGACGCCGTGGCTTCAATCGTTGACGAGACCAACGGCGTGACGGTCCTGACCCTGCACACCATGGAAATGGCGCCCAAGAACGCCGAGGACAATTACCTCACGCTCATGCAGAAGAACCTGGACAACCTCAAGTCCGGGCTCGGATGCTAATTCCTGCAAGCAGGGCCAAATACACCCCCGGAAGAGAGCTTCCTGAAGGTGAACGCATGAGCAAGGGCGAGCCCATCATCTCCGTGAAGGACCTCAAGGTCCAACGCGGAGGGGCTGTCGTCCTCGAAGGTGTCAATTTGGACATCCATGAAGGAGACTTCGTTGGCCTGTCAGGCCCAAACGGGAGCGGCAAGTCAACGCTGCTGATGACCATCATCGGTGAATTGGAGCCTGCGGGTGGAAGCGTCAAGGTGTACGGAGCTCCGCCTGGGTCAAAGGCGTCTCAAGGCCGCATCGCATGGGTCTCTCAAGCCGCCGCACAACTCCCAACGAACCTGAGGATTTCTGTGCGCGAGTTGGTGGCCCTTGGTGCAATGAAACCGAAGAGGCACGAATGGCTTGATGAGAAGGATCCGATGAGCAGGTTTCCTGTGCTCGACTTCATCGATACCGTGCTGCTCGGTTCACTCAGTTTCTTTGTCTTTGGAGCGCTCAATCTTGTTGGAATCGGGCGCAAGGAAGAGCAAGCGCGCGTTGAGAAGGCCATCAAATTGGTCGGCCTGGAAGACGTGGCTGAACGTGACGTTAACCGCTTGTCAGGCGGCCAAAAGCAGCGTGCGGTCGTTGCCCGAGGCCTCGCCACAGAAGCCGACGTGCTCATTCTCGACGAGCCGTTGGCGGGCGTCGATCGTGCATCCCGTGATGAGTTCCTGAGGCTCTTGGACCGGCTGTGCAGGGAGGAAGGCAAGACCTTGCTGATGGTCACGCACGACCAAACGGCCATCCACCAATGCACCCATTGCGCCATTTGCATCGACGGCAACGTCCAGTTTGACGACGATCACACGAGTGCCCCGGCTGTTCTGCAGGTCGAATCGTTGTCCATTGGGGCGACCTATCCCGCGAGCCCATGGGATGAAGACGCCAAGGAGGAGGCATGATGGGGCTTGGGACCGGTCTTCACCACCTGTTGAACCATCCGAGGTTTCCCGTGTTGGAAACGCTTGGCATGTTGATGCCCGGCGAGGTCTTTCCCGCCTTTTTTGAGATGGAAATGCTCCAGCGCGCGCTGATTGCTTCCGTGCTTGTGACCGTCGTCGCAGGCCTGTTCGGCAGTTACCTCATGCTGCGCAACCTTTCGCTCATTGGCGACGGCTTGGCTCACGTGTCGTTCGGTGGCGTGGCCGTCGGTGTCACCTTGGGTTCCGTGGCACCCTTGTGGTACGCTTTGTTGTTCAGCAGCGTGGCGTCCATCGTGATCTACGAATTGCAAAGCAGAGACATCGTCGCGGGAGACACCTCCATCGCCATCTTCCTGACCGGCATGCTGGCTTTTGGACTGGTGGTGCTCCGTCTGTTTGGCCAAGGCATCACCACGGACATCGAGGGCTACTTGTTCGGGAGCCTCGTCCTGATTGACACCAACAGCCTCGACCTCATCGTGACCATCTGTCTGGTCGCGCTCATCGGGCTGGCCATCTTCCACCGTGGCCTGCTGGCCATCACCGTGGACAGCGTGGCTGCACGGGTGCAAGGCCTCCCTGTCCACCTCATCGGCTTGTGGTTCAGCCTCACCGTTGCTTGGGTCGTGGTGAGCATGGTGCAGGTGATTGGGGCCCTTCTGGTCACGGCCTTGCTGGTCACCCCTGCGGCCGCGGGACAATTGGTCGGCAAAAGTTTCCGTGGATGCATGATGTGGACCCAAGCCTTCGGTTTGACCTCCACCTTGCTGGGCTTGTTTTTGTCCGCGGAGCTCAACACCGGGAGCGGGTCGATGATCGCGTTGGTGGCCGCCATGCTCTTTGCCATCGTTGGCCTTCTGAAGTTGCTCTCCAGCCAACTCCCAACCTACGACGCGTCTCCTGAGTCGAACGAGGCTCAGGGGTGACGTGAACCACCTCGTCGCACGTGATAGAAAACGCCGCTTGAAAAGCGCACACGTGAGACATTGACCATGTTTGCGCTGCTGCGACGTTTGACCGAAGTGTCCACCCATCGGCCCAAAGCCACCCTCGCGTGCGTTTTCGTGGCCATCATGGCCCTGTCCTCTGGTGCGCAGCACCTCGTGTTTGACAGCAGCGAGGACGGATTCTTTCCCGACGACCCAAGCGTCGACCTGCTCTACGAAATCGAGGGCGAATACCGTGCGACTGTGGACTTTGTCCGATTGATCGAAACCATCGAGTCTGGTGATCTTCAGAACGAAGCCACATGGGAACGTTTGGCGCGTCACGAGGCGGCCCTCCTTGCGCAACCGGACCTTCTGGCCAACCACGTGCCGCTGTTCGGCACCCAAGCCAACAGTGGACCGGCAGGCCACGCCATGCAGTGGATGGCCCTGCAGGACGAAGCCACCGCAGAGGCATGGTTGGCCAACCTTTCCGCGGCCGTGCTTGCGGTGGAGACCAGCGACGACGCCAACCTCACAGGCGCACTTGCTGGCCTGATGGCTGCCGCATCGGACGTGCCGAGCGTCGAAGCCGTGACGGCCGACCGGCTTCTGAACTGGAGCGCGGCTGACCCCGCTGCGTGGCTGACGCGCATGGATTCGGGCACCAACCTCACCGACGACGTCGAGGGGCTGATGGGACGCGTCGCGGCCCTCCCTGGCCTTCATCCGACCCGTGCAGCAGAGGTTGGACCCGCCGTCGGCATGACCAGCGGAGCATTGGGCCCAGTCCTCGGGCTTCAGAGCGTCGACTTCCGCGAACTCATCCTTTCCTGCCTGCCAAGCGAAGACCGTGCTGCGCCGTGGGACAGCGACGGCCCGGTGCTCATCACCCTCGTCATCGACGGCGAGCCCGCCGCGTGGGGCGTTGACACCTCGGACGAGGTGAATGCGGTGATCATGGAGCACGTCGTTGCGCTTGAGAACGACCTCGTCGATCAAGACGGCGATGTCGTGCGGACCTTCTCCTTCGCGCAGTTCACCGAAGGGGCCAACGCCAGCCTCGGTGCAGAGATTGGCATCCTGACCTCGTCGGCCTTCGTCTTGCTCTGTATCATCCTCTGGTTCAACTTCCGTAGCGTGCGGGACACGGCCTACGTGATGGTGCTCGCCGTGTTGGCCATCGGGGCCACCTACGGTCTCTCAGGATGGCTGCAATTCGCCGGTGTGGAGATGACCTTCAACGCCGCCATGAACTCCATTCCCGTCCTGTTGTTGGCCATTGGTGTGGACTACGGGCTGCACGTCGTGGCCCGCATCCGTGAAGAGTACCGGGACGGCGCTCCACCGGATGCGGAAACGGTACGCGACCTTGACCTCGAATTGCGACGCCGCGCCGTACGGCACGGTGCCATCATGACCTCGGTGGCTTTGGCCATCGCCATTTTCACCGACGTCATCGGTTTCCTCTCGTTCCGCCTCTCCTCGCTCGTGTTCTTGCAGGTCTTCGGAACGGTCATCGCCATCGGATTGCTGATGATTTACCTGCTGAGCATCTCCGCCCTCCCGGCCCTGATGTTGACCCTTCCACCCAAGCGCATGGCGCTCGAAAAGGCGGTCAAGACCGAGCCTGGACGATGGTCAAAGGCGCTGGCTCGCTTGTCCGACGACCCGCTCAAGGTGGCGGGTATCGCCGTGCTGCTGCTCTTGCCCATGGGCGTCGGATTCATGCAACTCGAAGTCGCGTTCGATGAGCGCGAACAACTCAATCCTGAGGTCCCCGTCGTCGCCGATTTCATCCTCCTCTCGGACGAGTTCGCTCAAAGCCCTGCTCCGATTTACGTCGTGGTCAGCGGAGAGGTGTTCAGCGACCAGGGCAGGGCTGCATGGGATGCGGCGCTCGCCGTGGTGGAATCCACGGACGGCACGTCGTCCATCTCGGGCCTGTGGTCAACCTTGGACGCACAACGTGCACAAGACCCAGATCTCGACGGATTGCTCGACGACGTCGACGCTGATGTTGAGGGCGCGTGGCAGGCTTTGTCCAACTGGGCCCTGACGAACTCGACGGGCCGAGAGGTTACCGCGGCCACCCTCGCGGCCGATGGCCTGCAGACGGTCATTTCCTTCCAGGCGGAAACCGCCGCATGGGACGAAGTCGTGGCCTTTGCCGAGAACACCGCGGAAGCTTTGGACGACGCCGAGGAAGGCCTCGAAGGACCACAGGAACTGGCGTTGGCCGGCCGAAGCCTTGTCAACGCACAAACCACGGCCGACGTGGCCTCGGCCTCCATCCTTTCGACGGGCATCGTCGCTGGGGTCATCCTCGTCATGCTCATCGGCATCCACACCACGCGCCAGCGCAACTTCGTACGCGGCCTCTCGCGTGGCGTGGTTTCCTGGGTCCCGCTGATGATGGTCGTCGCATGGGTGTACGGCATCATGGGCTTCACGGGTTACGACATCAACCCACAAACCGTCACCATCGGCGCTCTTGCTCTCGGTTTGGGTGTGGATTACGCGGTGCACATCTCCATCCGCATGGAGGAGGAAGCCGAACACGATCCCTTTGCCACCGAACAGATGTGGGTGGAACGCTCCATCTCAACGACCGGTCGAGCGATGTTTGGTGCCGCCCTGACCACCGCGGGTGGATTCAGCGTCCTCAACCTCTCGAGCCTGCTTCCGCTTCGCTTGTTCGGACAGGCCTTCGTGGTCGCCATCACCCTCGCCCTGCTCGCAAGTCTGGTCATCCTGCCCGCCTTCTACCGCCGCTTCCTGCACATCGAAGCGGCGATGGCGAAGGCCAAGTTGGGCGCAGCCGAAGAGGCCTGAGCCACGAACAGCGGTTCAAAGCCACCGAGATGAGGTCACTACCATGCGCGCGCTTGTGCTTGTTGTGTTGCTGCTGATCACCTCCCTTGCAGGATGTGTGGCTCCTGAGCCCATGCTTGGTGAGGTTTCTGAGCCCGCGACGCCCAGCGATGAGACCCCTGAACGAATGACCATCGTGGCCCCCACGGCAGGACGCAATGTGGACGAAAGCGCGGTCCTCGACGTTGTGGCCAGCGCGGACGGAAACGCCACGCTGCTCATCTGGGTCGCTGCCGGATGCAGCGGATGCCACGACTGGACGGAGATGATCGCGAACGCTCGTGAAGAGGGGAACTACACCGATCTGCGCGTCGTCAGCGTCCACCGCTATCCTTCCTTCGAAGACAAAGACGAGGTCAAGGCACGCTACGGCACGGCCAACACCAGCACGGAAGCCACCTGGCCGTTGCTGCTGCCCAACGAGGGAGACACCGTCGTGGACGCCGACACCGGTGAAGCAACCTCTGTTGATCTTGTGGACGCCTTCCAAGGCCCAGTGACGCCAACCCTGCAGGTGCTGGACGGTGAAGGCCACCTCGTGTGGACCTCCAAGACCTACTGGTCGAATGCCTCTGTGCTTGAGGACGCCGCCACCCTCATGCGCTCCCTCAACGAGGCGATGGCATGACCCCACTCGCCGAGGCGATGTTCTGGCTGGCCAACGCGCTGATCGTTCCCGTGTGGGGCATGATGTGGTTCCTGCCAGACCATGACCTCACCAAGCGCTACATCGGGGACCTGAAGCTGACCTTCCTGCCCCTGCTCATTCCATACCTCGTGCTGGCGCTGCCGGTCTTGCCCGACCTGCTCATGACCCTCGGCACGCAAATGCCGACCCCTGCGGTCGTGGTGGAGTTGTTCGAAGACCCGGACATGGTGGTGCTCGCGTGGATCCACATCCTCGCGCTCGACACGCTCGCCGGTCGCCACATTTGGCGGCGCATGCTTGTGGCGGGTCGGCCAAGGGCCGTGTCCTTCCCCGTGTTGCTCTTCTGCCTCCTGCTCGGTCCGCTCGGGTTCGCGGCAGGCATGGCCCTGACGTGGAACGTGGAGGGATCGGACCTGGCCCCCACGGGTGAAGCCGCTCAGAAGGCACAGGATTCGAGCACGGCCTGACCGCCCATGTAGGGCTGCAAGACGTCCGGCACACGGACGCGACCGTCCTCGAGTTGGTTCTGCTCCATGATGGCCACAAGCGCACGGCTGGTGGCCACGGCCGTCGAATTCAGCGTGTGCGCAATGGGCTGGTTGGCGTGGCCGGGCACGCCAGTGCGGATCTGCAAGCGGTTGGCCTGGTAATCCGTGCAGTTGGAACACGAGACGACTTCCTTGTACGCTTTCGCGCCGGGCAACCACGCCTCGAGGTCGTACTTGCGGCTCGCCACGGTGCCCATGTCGCCGGTGCAGATGTTGACCACCTCGTAATGCAAGCCAAGGTCGTCCCAGAGGTCGACGCAATTCTGCAGCAATTCCTCGTGCAGGTCCCACGACCCTTCGGCTTCGCTGATGACGATCTGCTCGACCTTTCGGAATTGGTGGACGCGCCAAATGCCGCGGTCGGACTGCCCATGTGCGCCCACTTCACGACGGAAGCAGTCGGACACGCCGACCATGCGGAGCGGAAGGTGTTCGGAGGGCACGGTCTCGCCCATGTACATCGCCGTGAGCGGGTGTTCGCTGGTGGCGGTCATGTAGTACCCGTCAGGGTCGATGCCGTACATCACCGTCTCAAAGTCGCCGAGGTCGGTGACCCCTTCGTAGGCCGTCCTGTTCATCATCACAGGTGGTTGCACAACGGTGTATCCACGGTCTCGGAGGAAATCCACGGCATAGGTGGTCAAGGCCATTTCCATGCGTGCAAGGTCGCCTTTGAGGTAGTAGAATCGGCTCCCAGTGACCTTTGCAGCACGCTCGAGGTCAACCCAGCGGTTCATCTCGATCAGGTCGTTGTGCGTGCGAGGGTCGAAGTCGAACGTCGGCTTCTCGCCGTGCACAGAGTGTACGGTGTTGCCCGACTCGTCGGCGCCGCTTGGCACGGCGTCGTGAAGCAAGTTGGGAATACCCATACGTACCGCATCGCGAGCGGCAAGGGCCTCATCGACCTCCTGCTCCATGGCCGTGATGCGATCACCGATCGAGGCAACTTCAGCCAGCACGCGCTGCATCTCGTCTTGGTCACCGGCCTTCTTGGCCGCACCGATGGCTCGTGCGGCTTGGTTGCGCTCGGCCCGAAGCGTGTCCGTGGTCTTCAGCAGATCA
Source organism: Candidatus Poseidoniaceae archaeon (assembly GCA_013330925.1). Classification (GTDB taxonomy): domain Archaea; phylum Thermoplasmatota; class Poseidoniia; order Poseidoniales; family Poseidoniaceae; genus MGIIa-L3; species MGIIa-L3 sp11892u. The sequence continues at coordinate 7,560 of DUHJ01000197.1, forward strand.
CGCCACGCGTCATCGAGCCGAATGACCTCGTCGATGGCGTCGTGAGGGAGACCGCGGCGGTCATGGTCCGCACGAATGCGGTCTGGTGCGTCGCGGAAGAGCGCGATGTCCAGCATGGTCAGGCCTCCAAATCGACGAGCGAAGGCCCGCCCTCATCAGGCTTCGCCATCAGAGGGAGATGCCGAAGGCGAACAAACTGCTTCCCACAAAGAGGAGACCACCGACCACGTATCCGAGGATGGAGCCCCCGTTCAACAGCGGAAGACCGGCCTGTGCCCGTCCGGTGGACACGGCACGCATGAGCAAGGCATAGCCGGCCAAGCCACCCAACAAGGTGGTCAGGCCTACGAGGAGGCCTTCGGTGCCGCCGAGGTACTGCACGGCGGAGAGGACGAGCATACCGGGGAAAATGACGTCACCGAGACCCATGAACATCGCATCGCGACCGCCCGTGCTGGCGGTGCTGGACCCTTCGGAAGAGGCGGGTGCCTTGGCTGGCGTCGGCCGGTCTTCGGTGAACTGGCCTTCGCCGTACCCTTCGCTGTCCTGAATGAAGGAGTAGTCGCGCTTCTGCGGCGCGACCAGCAGGATGGGAAGCCGGAGACCGATCATCGTGTCCGCCAATTCCAACATGTGTCGGCTGCGGTACACTGCCCATGCGTCGTAGACCGCTGCAGCGATCATGAACACGATGACCAAGGGCGGCACGAAGGTGACGCCAAGCATGGTGATCACGCCTGCCCCAACGAGAACGCCTACGGTGTTGACCACGTACCATTCCGAATGAACGTAGAGCAAGATCATCATCACCAACGCCACGGACAAACCGATGATGGAAGCCAATGCATCGAACACAATCTCGCCACGGAGGAACATGTCATTGGTGAAGAGGCCGGTCTGAACGCCGTCTTCGTTCACCAAAGCAATGCGCCATTCGTCTCCGGCGATGACGGCCAGGTGGGTGGTTCCGTTCACGTCATCAACCAC
>DUHJ01000227.1:0-15032 GCA_013330925.1 Candidatus Poseidoniaceae archaeon
GGCCATCGCTGGGTTCTCGTCCGAACCAAACACCTCGCCGGTGCTCTTCATTTCAGGACCAGGCGCCGGGTCGAGACCTCGGAGCTTGATGAAGGGGAACACAGGGGCTTTCACGCACACGTGCCCAGTGACCCGCTTTGGAATGTCCTGCTTGGACAGCGGGATGCCGATGGTCACGTTGGCAGCGATGCGCGCAAGCGGCAAACCCGAGGACTTGGCCACAAAGGGCACCGTCCGCGACGAGCGAGGGTTGACTTCGAGAACGTAGAGCGTCTCTTCTTGAATGGCAAACTGGATGTTGTAACAGCCGACGATGCCAAGACCGAGCCCAATGGTGCGGGTTTGCTCCTTCACCATGGCGAGGATGTCCTCGGAAACGTTCTGCGTCGGGATGAAACACGTCGAGTCTCCGGAGTGAATACCGGCCTCCTCCAGATGTTCCATGATCGCCCCGACCAAGACCTCCTCGCCGTCACAGGCCGCATCCACGTCCAACTCGGTGGCGTGGCCAAGGTATTCGTCGACCAAAAGCGGGCGATCTGGCGCGAAGAAGGCCTCGGCCAGGTAGGCATCGAGTTGGGTCTGGTTGCTGAGGATCTCCATGCCACGTCCGCCAAAGACGTACGAAGGGCGAATGAGCACCGGGAAGCCGATGGTCTCGACCGCTTCTCGCACGTCGTCAGGCGTTGTGCCCGTCGCGCCTCGCGGCATCCGAAGGCCAACACGTGAAGCGAAAGCCTCGAAGCGCTCACGGTCGCTGGCTTCGTCAATCGCGTCGCAACTTGTGCCGAGGATGCCCACGTCGGCCCCGGAGGCGGCGAGAAGCGGACGACGCTCCTCGAGCGGAAGGGCGAGGTTGATCGCCGTCTGGCCACCAAACTGCAGAAGGATGCCGTGGGCCTGCTCACGTAGCAGCACTTCAGCCACGTGCTCAAGGATGAGCGGCTCGAAGTAAAGGCGGTCGGAGGTGTCGAAATCCGTGGACACGGTCTCCGGGTTGTTGTTGATGAGAATCGCGTCTTTTCCTGCCGCCCGGATGGCGTTCACGGCGTGCACGCATCCGTAGTCGAATTCAATGCCTTGGCCAATGCGAATGGGCCCTGAACCGATGGCAACAACGCGTTCTTTCGTCCGCGAATCGAGGTCCGGCAACAGGTCAATGCCGGCATCACCAAGCGGTTCGTACGTCGAGTAGTAGTACGGCGTGGCAGCCGCAAATTCGGCGGCACAGGAGTCCACCATGCGGTAGACAGGGTGGATCTTCAGGGCGTGGCGGCGTGCCATTACGGCGGCTTCATTGCGCCCTGCAGGCAGGGAAGAAGGGCCTGCTGCTGGGAAACCTGCGAGGGCATCTGCGATGTGAGCATCGGTGAATCCATGCGATTTCCAACGACGGATGTCGGCGGCGTCGAGTCGGTCAGGTGCGACGCCTTGCGCTCGAATCTCTGCTTCCATGTCCACAAGCCGCTTGAAGCGGTGAAGGAACCAGCGCGTCATTCGTGTCAGTTCGTGGACCCGCTCGATGGACCAGCCTCGGCGGAAGGCCTCCAACAAGGCACCCATTCGGCGGTCGGTGGCCACGGTCAGCCAATCGATGAGGGTGTGCTCAGGCAGGGGCTCCTCAGCACGCTCCAACTGATCTTCACCGTCCGATTCATCGGCACGCGTCAGCGGGCGGGGATGGGCCGTGCCTTGCTCAAGCGAGGCCCATGCTTTGAGGAAGGCCTCCTCGAAGCAACGCCCAATGGCCATGACTTCGCCGGTCGATTTCATGCTCGTACCGAGCGTGCGGTCCGCCGTTCGGAACTTGTCGAAGGGCCAGCGTGGGATCTTGACCACGCAGTAATCGAGGGTCGGCTCAAAGGCGGCCGTGGTGCCTTCCCCGGTGATGGGGTTGGGCAATTCGTCGAGGGTGTAGCCCACGGCGATCTTCGCGGCCATCCGTGCGATGGGATAGCCCGTGGTCTTCGAGGCCAACGCAGAGGAGCGGGACACGCGAGGGTTGACTTCGATGACGCGCACTTCGCCCGTGGCTTGGTTGAAGGCAAATTGCACGTTGCACCCGCCCTTGATGTTCAGGGCCCGAATGAGCCTCAGGGCGTGGTCGCGCAGGAGTTGATGGTCCGCATCGCTGAAGGATTGGAGCGGGGCGACGACGACGGATTCACCCGTGTGCACGCCCATTGGATCGATGTTCTCCATGGTGCAGACGATGGTGGCGTTGTCCGCTTCGTCGCGCATGACTTCGTACTCGAGTTCTTGCCAGCCGAGGATGGACTCCTCGATGAGCACCTGATTGATGCGGGAATTGCGCAAGCCAAGCGTCGCGATTTCCACGAGTTCTCCGACGTCGCGTGCGGTCCCACCGCCCAAGCCTCCAAGGGTGAACGCCGGTCGAATCAACAAGGGCCAACTGCCCAAAAACTCCGCTGCTGCAAGGACTTCTTCCATTGTATTGCAGGCCACGGACGTGCAGATTGGAAGCCCGATCGACGTGCAGACTTCGTTGAACAATTCGCGGTCTTCGGCTTTGTCGATGGCATCGAGGTCGCTGCCGATCAGTTCGACGCCAAGCCGCTCCAGGGAGCCGTCGTGGGCCAATTCACTGGCGATGTTGAGGGCGGTCTGACCGCCCATTCCAGCCAGAAGAGCATCGGGTCGCTCGGCCTCGAGGATGTCACGAACGGTGTCCGTCAAGAGAGGCTCGATGTAGACCACATCGGCCATTTCCGGGTCGTTCTGGATGGTCGCAGGGTTGGAATTGACCAAGATGACCTTGTAGCCGTCTTCCCGCAAGGCACGCACGGCCTGAGAGCCGGAGAAATCGAATTCTGCGGCCTGTCCAATTTTGATGGGACCGCTGCCCAACACCATGATGGTCTCGAGGTCTTCACGGCGTGGCATCACGCCTCACCTCCGTGGAGGTGCGCATCCACCATGCTGCGGAAGCGCGTGAACAGGGGTGCCGCATCGTGCGGCCCGGGGCAGGCCTCGGGGTGGAATTGGACCGTGAAGGCCGGGCGGCCGACCAGGTCGAGGCCCTCCACCGTCCGGTCGTTGGCGTTGACGTACCGCACGACGACTTCGGCATCGTGTTGTGGCGGCTCCTCGGGACTGCACGCCCCGCTTGGGTGGGCCGCCAACATGCCCGCGTCGGGATCAGCCACAGCAAACCCGTGGTTTTGGGAGGTGATCCACACCCGCCGTTCGACCAAATCGAGCACCGGTTGGTTGGCGCCACGGTGCCCATAACGCATCTTGTAGGTCCGCAAACCCGAAGCGAGTCCCATGAGTTGGTGGCCGAGGCAGATGCCCATGACCGGAAGGCCGTGTTGGACCGCGGCCGCAAGGGTCCGGCGTGCGTCGCTGGCTCGACCCGGGTGTGCGGGGTCACCTGGGCCGTTGGAGCAGAAGAGCGCGTCGATCTTGTGCGTTGACAGCAGGTCGTCAAGGGACGTTTCTGGGGGGCACCAAAGCACTTCGAAATGCAGGCATAGGTGGCGCAGAATATTGTTCTTGACCCCACAATCCAACGCAGCGAGGCGTGGGAGAGGACGGCCGAGGTCGTCCGTTGCGCCTGGATTCAGCGCAACGATGTCCCGCACGCTGACCTCCGCCACCAAGTCATCGAGTTCCGGGGAGGTCAAGTCGGCAAGACGAGCCTGAAGTGCAACTTCCTCGGATTCAGGACCGAACACGCACAGCACCGTACCCAGTTCCCGGACGTGACGGGTGATGGCCCGTGTGTCGATGGCTTCGATGCCGGGAACCCCGTGGTGCCGCAGAAGTTCATCCACGGTGCCGATGCTGTCTCGATGGTCCGGCTCTTCCATCGCGTGACGGACCACCACGCCGCGAGGCCACACACGACCAGATTCCGAACGGTTCGCGTGCACGCCGTAATTTCCGATCAGCGGGTAGGTGAAGGTCAACACTTGCCCTGCAAACGAAGGATCGGTCAGGGACTCTTGGAAACCCATCATGCCGGTGGTGAAGACCAATTCCCCTTCGCCAATGCCCTTGGCACCAAAGAGGAGGCCACGATAGCGCTGTCCGTCAGCGGTCAGGAGGAGGCCGGGGCCAGAGGCACGAGGAGGGGCTTCACCGCGTGCGAAGACATCGGCCGCGTCAGGGAGTCGGGGTGGCTCAGACTTCCTCCCCGACATCATCGTTTGGCCCGACCGGCCTTCAATAATGATTGGGGCCAATTTGGGGCAGGAGGATTCCGCGAAATCATTCCTCTTCGGTGACGTTCTTGCCTCGGGCGCTGGGGTGAATCACCAGTTTCGGAGCGTCGAAGGTGCGGTCCAATCCCGCGCCGTCGGTCCACGCGTCAAGGAAGAGGGCCAGCGCGGCGACCTCGGAGTGCGGCTGTTGACCCACGGAAACGTTGTGATGGGCCAAGGAGAACGCCTCTGCCGGCACCTTGGCTCCACCGACGACCACCGCGAGGGGGCGGTCACGACGGATCTGTGGGATGGCTTGCCGGTGGGGGATGCCGTACATGGTCAGGTGAACCACGGTACCTGGACGTCCGTCTCCGGCATCCTTCTGGGAGAAGGTCCGCAACCACCCCATGGGCGAAGCGAGGTATTCGAGGGCCATCGCTTGCCCAAACCGGGCTTCGACGGACCGCACGTTGTCGAACATCTTCTGGTCTTCGTCACCGCCGAGAAGAAATCGGTCCGCGCCCATGGCTCGGGCCACCAGCGCAAGATGCGTGGTGATTCGAGGGTCGCGCCCCATTCGGTGCCCCAAACGGAGCACGTGAATCCGCTCACCCATGGCGTGCGGGTGGCTGTGCCCCTCATCAAGCGCTCGGCGGTTCAAACCACGCTTTCCAGCTCGAGGACCATGTCGGGCTCCGAAGGCTCTGGAGCCGGAGTTACAAGGCTTTGCTGAACGGCACCAGGGACGAACCCAAAGGTGTCGCAAAAGGTCCTCAGCCACACCAGGAAGTACGCTTCCATGATGAGGCGGGCGCCGTAATACGCACCGCCGAAGATGACCAGAAGACGGACCGTTCGCCAAAGGCCTTCCTCGATGGACAAGCCGTCCGACAATGCTCCTGTGGCCAGAGGTTCGAAGACGTAGATGATGGCGAAAAACTGCATTGGCCCGGCCATCAAGCTTGGTGCTGCACGGCCTCGCTCGCTCCCAAGTTCGGAAAAGATGGCGGCCAAGAAACTCAGCAAGGCCACGACGATGGCGATGTTGTGGAAGGCAAAGTTGAGCAGGATGGTGTCGTCCACTGCGGCGGTTGAATCGAGGTTGAAGAACACGGTGATCCAGATGAAAAAGCCCAATCCTGCAAGCACCATGGCACCCGACTTGGCTCGGTTCGAAAGCATCGCGTTGAGGCCTTGGCCTCCCTCCGGAGCGAAGCGTTCCATGAGGCGATCCGCGAGATCAACGTTCTCCTGATCGGGGAGAACCTGTGTGGCTCCATCCGATGGAACCTCGGCTTCGACCATGGGAAGGCTTCCCCCTGCCTCCTTATGAAGACTCTCGGGTTGGGACGTACGTGCCCTCCGACCTGCAGGGCGACGATGCTCGCCGGAACCGTTTGGCACAGGGCCTTCGGGTCGATGAGGACGGCCTCCCCCGCCTGATGGGCATCCTCAACGCGACACCGGATTCCTTCCATGCCGATTCACGCGTTTCGGGAACCGCGGCCGTCGAACGTGGATTGGCGATGTTCCAAGCAGGAGCGACCTGGGTCGACGTCGGAGGCGAATCCACCCGACCTGGGGCAGAGCCCGTCCCTCTGGAGGAAGAGCAAGCACGGGTGATCCCCGTCATTCGTGAACTCAAGGCCCACCATCCGGAAGGCTTGGTCTCGATCGACACCCGTCATGCGGCGGTGGCTCACGCGGCTCTGGAAGCCGGCGCGGACATGGTCAACGACGTGAGCGGCCTTCGCGACCCGGCGATGATGGACGTCGTCCTCGAAGCCGGAGCCGCGGTCTGCATCATGCACATGCAAGGCAGTCCGAGAACAATGCAGGATGAGGTGCAGTACACCGAGGTGGTCGCGGACGTGCACGGCGTGCTCTTCGCCACGGCCAACACCTTGGTGGAACGCGGCCACCCTGCGGACCTGATTTGCCTCGACCCCGGCATCGGGTTCGGAAAAGAACAGCACCACAACCTCGCCTTGTTGGAACACGGCCATGGCTTAGCGAACGGTGGAGAATGGGCGGTCCTGTGGGGCGTGTCACGCAAATCCGTCGTCGGGCACCTCACCGGTCATGCCTCCCCCGAGGATCGACTCGCTGGAACCCTTGGCCTCGCGGCGCTGGCTTGCCTGAGGGGCGTCGGCGTGCTGAGGGTCCATGACGTCGGTCCACACCGGGACCTGTTGGAGGCCCTGCGGCCCTTCGACCTCAGAGCGTGATCCAACCGGCATACGTGCCCGCAGCCACCCATGCGCCGAGCATGGAACCGAGGTTGGACAGGGCGGTCACCAACAGCACCCGCCCTGCTTTGTTGCTCCAAAAGTCCCCAATGCGCTCAAGCTTGAGGAATTGGGTGAGGTCTTCCGCACTTGGCTCGACGATGCGAAGCTGCACGTAACCCGCAAACCAACCCGCAGCGAGCGTCGGATTCAGCGACGTGATGGGGGAAGCCAGAGCCGCGGTAAGCACCGCGAAAGGATGACCGCGTGCAATCAAGCAACCAAGGGCTGCAAGCACAGCGTTGGCGGCCGTCCAAATGGTGAACAATTCAATCAGCGCCTCGGTCGAGCCGTTCATGACGTTCCAAGCCACCAAACCAAACACGGCAAGGGGAATCAGCCAAGGAACGGCTTTGCGAAGGGGCCCGGTGGTTGGGAGGGTGTCCAGCGGGGCCAAATCGAGCTCTTGTCCAGTGGACGCCTCGAGGTGCGCTGCGATGCCCTTCAGATGCCCTGCCCCGACGACGACCAAGGTGCGCCCTTGGCCTTCGAGCCGGCGAACCTTCTCAGCGATGTAGGCATCTCGCTCGTCGATGAGCACGTCGCCGGCACCCGGTGAAATGGTGCGAAGTTCTTCCATCAGGTCGCTGAGGAGATCGCCGTCACCCAGCAAGGTGTCCAGATCGAAGGCGTCGTCCTCTTCCTCGTCCTCCGCCAACAAGGCCCACAGGAGGCGAACGCGTTCTCGAAATCGCATCCGGCGCCATGCCCTTCGGAGCGTGGTCTGAATGTCACGATCGACGAGTTCCACGCGCAGGTTGCGCGCTTCGGCGCACTCGACAGCAGCCAGCAATTCCGCACCGGGTTGCTGGCCTTCGTCAAGGCCCATCTTGCGCTGCTCAGCAGCAAGCAAAGCCTGCAGCAAGACCAGCGGGGCTTTGCCCTCTTTCATCACCCTGCGAAGGCCTTCACGGTCCAGGCGCCGGTCGGCGCGAAGGGCTTCATGACGCGTGGCGCAGAGTTCCACCGCCACCACGTCCGGAGCGAAGGACTCGATGTGATGCTGAACCGCTTCGACGCTTGAGGTCGCGACGTGCGCCGTGCCCAACAGGCGAAGGCCGTCGGAGACGTCGATGAACGGCGCCTCACTCATCGCCTTCACCTCCCAAAAGGGTGCGAAGGACGTCCGTCATCGCCGTGATGACCGCGTCGACCTCGGGATTTTCACCTTCGACAAGACCGCCAAAGTGGACTTGGCCTCCGGCCAATGAGCGATGACCACCCGCTTGACCGTCGGGGAATTGACCGGCCAACGTGTGCCCGAGGTGAAGGTCCGGGTTGCGTGTTCTCGCCGAGAGGATGACCCGACCTTGGCGTGGTCCGTACACGACGACCGTGTCCACGCCCTCGGTCGCGAGGAGGAAATCCGCCACCTGCGACAATGCATCCCGGTTCGGCAGGTGGTGAAGAGGTGCAAGCAAGACGCCGCCTTCGAGCGTCATGGAGGCGAGGGCTTCCGCGAAGGCCGCGAGGGCGTCCTTCGAGCGGGGCGGTGCCTCGATTTGCCGCAGCAGGTCGTGGTCCACCCATGCGTTCAACCACGAGAGGGCGCGCAAGTCCGAAGGGCTCACGCCCCGGGAAAAGCCGAGCGTATCGGTTCGAATGCCGAAGGCAAGGGCCGTGGCCAGCACCGAATCCATCTCTGCGTCCAGCGCCGTCATCAGGCTGGCCACCAGTGAGGAGGTGGCCGAAAATTCGGGGTGGACGATGGCCACATCGGCTGCAGGCAGGTCACCGACCGCGTGGTGGTCAAGGATGATGTTGGGCACGTGGTCCTTGGGCAACACGTTGTTCGCCCCGGGCTGATGGAAGTCAACCGCCACCACCGCATCGGCCTCGGCCAGCACGTCGGCGATTTCCCATCCCATGATGAGCCGCGTGGTTTCGATGCCAAGCAAGTGCACCATGGCGCGGTTTTGGTGGTGCTCGATCAACCCGCCGTGGTAAATTCGTCCCGTCAAACCTCGATGTTCGACCAAGCGCTGGACGGCGAGCGCCGAAGCAAGCGCGTCCGGATCGGGGTTGTCGTGGCAGAAAATGGCAATGTTGGACCCTTCTGCAAGAGAGGCGAAGTGAGCGTCGAGCACCGAGGCACCCGTGTGCCGTTCTTGAGCACGAACGCGGTCCTTCGCGGCAGAAAGCAGGAGGTCCTCGGGCCGCAGCGGGGTGGCCACCGCGGCCTCTCCTTCGGCATCGGGGCCGATGATAGGCACGCCCGGCCAGCGTGAATCCAGCGCCTCGATGACGTGTTCTGCTTCGATTGGCGCAGCGTCGAGCACGACGATCAGGCTCGGATGACGGTTGGGTGTTGGAAGCGCGTCAACCGGCATGGGCTCGGGGAGGGCGACGACGTCGCATCCGTCTAATTCATCTCCGGCTTGAAGGCTGGTTGCCAAGGTCACCACGCACGTCGGACGTGAGCGCTTGCACCATGCAGCAAGACGCGCGAGGGGGTCCCCTGCACCGATGAGGAGGTACATCGAAGCACCTCAGAAGTGAAACTTCAGAAGGAAACGGCCACGTTCTCGCGCTCGATGCCAACCACTTCGAAGAGGGTGCGTTCCTCGCAGGACTTCACGCCGGCAACGATGTTGGTCGGGATGGTCTCAATGGCGGTGTTGAAGCTGGTCGCGCTCGCGTTGTAGAACTCGCGGCGGTCGGCGATTTGGTTCTCCAAGGCCGTGATCTGATTCTGAAGGTTGAGGAAGTTCGTGTCCGCCTTCAATTCGGGGTATTGCTCAGCGACCATGTTGATACGAGGCATCAAGCCGGAGAGCATCCCTTCAGCGGAAGCCACACCAGCCACGTCGCCTTGGGCAAGCGCTCCTGCAGCGGCTTGACGGGCCACGGCGAATTGTTCGAAGATTTCACGCTCGTGGGTGGCGTATCCCTTCACGGTGTTCACCAAGTTGGGGATCATGTCGTAGCGTTGCTTGAGCAACACGTCGATGTTGGACCAGGCTTGGTCCACGTTCTTCTCCAGACGAACCAAGCGGTTCCAGGTGGTCACAAACCAAATCAACAGAACGGCAGCAAGAATGCCTCCAATGATGAGCTCCATCATGCTTCAGCGTCGCGTCCATGCCTTATGAAAGGATTGACGGCCCTTTCACACACGCCCAACAAGGTCAATTGCGTAACGGACCGCGATGATGCAAAGCAGGACGAGGAACACCCTCAGGATGACCACGTCAGGCAACCGAAGACCGACGCGTGCTCCGAGGATTGCGCCCAACATCGCGCAGGCCGGAAGCAGGACGAGCACCCAAACCTCAGGCCAATTCTCGGCATGAAGGCCAGCGTGCACGAGGATGGCCACCGGGACGACCAACACCATCAGACCAAGGCTGGTCCCGATGGCGCGACGGGACGGAAGACCGCCGAACTGATTGAGCACGGGGATGTAGATGGCCCCTGCCCCGATGGCCAACACGGCACTGGCGCCACCGCCAAAGCCTGCACCGACGCGAAGGGGCACTGGACGGAGGTCTCCCCCGTCCTTTTCGTTGACGCCATGCTGCAAACGACGCCCAACTTTGACGCAAGCCCAGACGACGAGCGTCAACGCGAGGGCCTTGAACACAGGATCGAGCGCATCTCCGAGAAGGTGAACGATGACGGCCCCTGCAATCGCCCCGAGCATGGCAAAGGGTGCCAAGCGTCGAACCGATGAAACGTCGATGAGCCCCTCGCGATGGTGGACGGCACCCGAACCAAGGGAGACGCTGAAGGTCAACAGGAGAGACACGACGAGGGTGGCCGTGTCCAAGGGCCAACCTGCAAAGTAGTGAAGGATGGGGACAAACAACAGCCCTCCGCCCAAACCGAGGGGTGCAAACATGAACGCCGTCAGGAGGACGGCGAGGAGCACCACGAGAAGGGCGTCCACGTCCCCACCTACATGGCCTCGATGACCATGGCGATGCCTTGACCGCCGCCAATGCAAGCCGTGGCCACACCGTACCGGCCGCCTGAGCGGCGCAATTCATGCGCCAAGGTGAGCACCAACCGCGTTCCGGTGGCGGCGAGCGGATGCCCAAGACCGACGGCGCCTCCGTTGACGTTGACCTTCTCGACGTCGATACCGAGGTCCTTGATGCAGGCCACGGCCTGCCCTGCGAAGGCTTCGTTGATCTCCCAGCGGTCGATGTCGTCCACGGTCAGGCCAGCCTTTTCCAAGGCCTTTCGGCTTGAAGGAACCGGTCCGTAGGCCATGATGGCAGGTTCAAGCCCAACGATGCCCCAACTGACGATTCGTGCCAAAGGCGCATCTCCGTCGGCTTTGGCCTTTGATGCGGATTTGATGACGACCGCCGCTGCACCGTCCACCACGCCAGAGGCGTTGCCGGCCGTGACCAAGGATTCAGGGCCAAAGGCAGGTCGGAGACCGCTCAACGACTCAAGGGTCGTGCCACGCACAACGTGATCTTCGTCGGCGTGGGTGACGACCACGTCACCACGACGGGAGGAAATGGTCACGGGCACGATCTCCTGTTCGAAGAGGCCTGCATCGATGGACGCTTCCGTGCGGCCGTGCGACAGCGCAGCGAAAGCATCCACTTCCTCCCTCGTGACGCCCTTGCGCTTGCAGAGTTCATCGGAGGTTTGTGCCATGAAGAGGCCACAGGTCATGTCCTGGAGGTTCGTCATCATGTAATCCTCCACGGGCGGTGACCGGCCAAGGCTCCAGCCGTCACGGGCGCCGCGCAGGACATGGGGGGCCTGCGAGAGGTTCTCCATGCCACCTGAGACCACCACTTCTGCTTCTTCGAGCATGATCATCTGCGCACCCGTCACGATGGATTGGACGCCAGATCCACAGATGCGGGACAGGGTCAACATCGGCACTTCTTGCGGAAGACCGGCTTTGAGGCCAGCATGCCGGGCACCGTAGATGGATTGGGAACAGGTCTGGAGCGCGTAGCCCATCACAACATGGTCCACGGCATCCGGTGAGGTGCCGGTCTTCTCCAGCGCCCCTCGAATGGCCGTGGCCCCGAGGTCTTGTGCGCTCACGGCCTTCAGTCGGCCGCCGGGTGCACCGTCACCACGCTTTCCACCGACCCATTCGCAGAAGGGGGTACGTGCTCCACCCACAATGACAACGTCTTCGACCATGACCTCAGGGGGTCAGAGACCGCTCAAGAACCCTCGCCCGAGCGGTACCTGAACTCGATGTCCGCCCTCGCATTCAACGATGCAGGGTCAAACCACAAGTCGAGGACGAGGCCTTCGTCGCCCCACCGATGCCGCCACGTTGGGCCACCGTCGGGCAATGGACCAACGCGGAGGCTTCGTGCACCTTCCTCAACGGGAACGGTGATCGTGGGTCGTTCTTGACGGTGAAGTTCGAGGGTGAGGCCACCTCTGGCATCACGCCGGTAGGTGCAGCGGTCTTCGTGGGCGAGGGCCCCGTCGGGGGCGAAGACCCGCTCATGCAGCGTCAGTGCGTGCACGTCGTCCACCAACACGGTGTCGTGCTCATTTCCGCGCGTCAGGCTCACCTCCAGCGTGCTGGTCATGCCGGATTGGCCGGTGTGGTGCCAAACGCCTTCTCCGTGAAATCCTTCGTTGGCGGAAGCGATCACGTTGCGAAAGAAGGCGTCCGCCTTCCGCAACGACATCGAAGGGGGGCGAGCGTCCCAGATGGCCCATGTGCCGACGGCTGAGGCGATGACGCGTTCACCGGCACGAACCTCGCCTGCCAAGTGCGCAACGTGCCGACCGCGTCGGACGACGCGCCCGGTGGCTTGCAAGCGCTCGCCTTCTCGGGCGGCGTCGAGGAAACTCGTGGTCAACTGCGTGGTCGCGCACCACGAGGACAGGGGGAGCGTGGACACCAAGGCTCCGCCCAACGCCGCATCCAACAGCACCGTCATCAGACCACCATGTGCGGCTCCGCCTTTGTTGAGGTGGTCCGGGGTCACGGTGACCTCAAGGCATGTGTGTCCCGGAGACCAAGCCGTCCGCTCAATGCCCAGCGCAAGGGACATGCCGGTGGGTTCCGGAGCCGGGGAGAGCGTCATTCGGGCATCACTCCGACGACCTTGACCAAGATTCGCTTGTTGCGCCGCCCGTCGAACTCGGCGTAGTGGATTTGCTCCCACGTGCCGAGGTGAAGTCGCCCATCCCGAACCGGCATGGTCACTTGTTGGCCAAGCAACTGCCGTTTCAGATGCGCGTCGCCGTTGTCCTCACCTGTCCGATGGTGGAGGTATTCCGCACCGTCCGGGCCGTCCGGTCCACCTGAAGGGGCGGTTCGTTCAAGCCAATCCATCAGGTCTTGATGCAAACCGTATTCCAGGTCGTTCACGTAGATGGACGCCGTGATGTGCATGGGGTTGACCAACACCAGCCCATCAACGATGCCGCTCTCACGCACGATGCGTTCGACCTCAGATGTGAGGCAGATGATCTCGTACCGTTGATTTGTGCGGATGGTCAATTCTTCAACGTACGTGGCGGCAGTGCCGGTCACAAGGATGCCCATGGGCGTCCCTTGCGAAGGCGCGCCATAGGCGTATGCTCACTGTGCGTTGCTTGGGAACAACGAGGAATCGTCCAAACCGTTGTTGGAAACCATCAGAGGGATCGCCACCATCAGACCGCAGAAACCTGATCCCAAGATGGACGTGATGATCGTCGCTCCCATGCCGAATCCGGAATCGCTGAATTCAGGGTACATGAAAGCGACAATCAGGCCAAGCACAAAGCTGACACCGATCATGAGGAGGCCCAAGTGAACCCCACGGCGCTGATATTGCATCGTCCAGATGCCACCCTGCAAGGTACCGGCTGAGGTCACCAAGCCGATGAGACCGGTCAGCATCATGTATTGGCCAAAACCAGCGGGATCAAACCCAAGGGCATCAGGGTCTTGACTGGCCACCTCGCCAAGAAGGGATTCGAAAAACGAACCACCGAGCAAACCGGCCAGAGATCCAAGGAGGCCAAAGGCCGCGTAAATGATAATCAAAATGCCCATCACTTTCGCAGCACCGCTGGGCGGTTGAACGAAAATCATCTGACCTTGGGCTTGGAATGGATCGGTCATCGCCACACCTTGAGGCATGACGGTACCGGAGAGGTCAGGCGTCGCTTGTTCATCGGACCACTTTGGGGGCTCCATGGAATGTGTTTCCGCCCCCTGCGCCATGAAGGTTGCCAACCGAGGCTTCAAGCGCAGGGCGCTTGTGATATGGATCGGGGAGCGCCATGCAGGTCCTGCTGGTCTACAAGAAAACCCACGAGCCGGTCCATGACCAAGCCCTTGGACGCGTGCAAGAAGCGTTGAAGACGCACGGTCAAGCACTGACGGTGACCCTCAGGCCCCGCGAATTGGTGAAGCAATCGGATTTCTTGGGTCGGGACCTCGTCATCGTGCTCGGTGGAGACGGGACGCTGACCAGCATCTCCCACAACATCGATGATGCGACCTTGGTGATGGGGGTCAACTCACATCCGAGGGAAGACGATCCTGAAGGCAGCGTTGGGTTCTACATGGACAGCGACGTGGACACCTTTCCTGAGGACCTCAAGGCGGTTCTCGAAGGCACCGCCATCGTGAACCGGCTCCCGAGGTTGCAAGCCGTCATCGAAACGACCTCCGGCAACCGGTTCACCACCGACCCGGCCCTCAACGACTTGCTCATCGCGAACACCCATCAGTATGCTCCGAGCAAGTACCGCCTGTCGAGAGGCGCTGAGGACACCGTCCAAAGCTCGAGCGGGCTGTTGTTCGCCACATGGTTTGGCCAACACGCGTGGCTGACGCACGCCGCCCCAAGCGAGGCCTTTGCAGCATGCAAGGCTCAAGCGCAACCCGAACAGGTCGGCGACCACTGTTTCATCCTCGCACGCGACCTGCCTTTGGAGCAACGTGAAGCCGAGCCGTGGGCACACATGGCCTGGTCCTCGGAAAGCACGGTGCTGGTCAGCGACATGCATCGTGGCTACGTCGTGCCCGATGGATGGGATGAGGTGCACTTCAACCGCGGCGCGACGATCACCGTCAACGCACGTGGGCCTCCGCTCAATCTCCTGACCTTCCGGCACACCATGCTGGAGAAAGTGACCGCGCTCGGGTGAACACCAAGCGCATCAGGCCCGGTTCAAAGGCCAAAAAAAAACCCGCACCACGCTCGAGGCGCGATGCGGGAAAGGGTGGAGACGGGGAGGCCGAAGCCTCCCCGCCCCCGGTTTCTTAGGAGGTGATCCATCTGCAGGTTCCCCTACAGATACCTTGTTACGACTTAACCCTCCTTGTCGAAGGCAGGCTCGAATACGCCATAAAGCGCAGCCTCACCCACCCCCAACTAAGATGGTTTGACGGGCGGTGTGTGCAAGGAGCAGGGGCATATTCACCGTGCTATATTGAAACACGATTACTACGGAATCCAGCTTCATGAGGGCGAGTTACAGCCCTCAATCCGAACTATGAACAGGTTTCGGGTTAGCGTGAATGCCTCTCGGCCTAGCATCCCATTGTCCTGTCCTTTGTAGCGCGCGTGTAGCCCAAGACATTCGGGGCATACTGACCTGTCGTTGCCCTCGCCTTCCTCTGGTTTCACACCAG
>DUHJ01000227.1:15155-15556 GCA_013330925.1 Candidatus Poseidoniaceae archaeon
GCAGGGGCATATTCACCGTGCTATGTTGAAACACGATTACTACGGAATCCAGCTTCACGAGGGCGAGTTACAGCCCTCGATCCGAACTATGAACGGGTTTCGGGTTAGCTCGACCTCTCGGCCTGGCTTCCCATTGTCCCGTCCTTTGTAGCGCGCGTGTAGCCCAAGACATTCGGGGCATACTGACCTGTCGTTGCCCGCGCCTTCCTCTGGTTTCACACCAGCGGTCTCTCTATAGTGCGCCCATTCCGGGGAATGGGGTAGCAAATAAAGATGAGGGTCTCGTTCGTTATCTGACTTAACAGAACGCTTTACAGTACGAACTGACGACGGCCATGCACCACCTCTCTGAAAATCCGATAAGCTCATTACGCTGATCTTCATCTAACAGTCGGCCTTGG
>DUHJ01000140.1 GCA_013330925.1 Candidatus Poseidoniaceae archaeon
AAGGAAGGACATCTCCTGTCCATTTGCCGCGATGAACAGGTACGCAAACCATGCAGGGAGCACCGCGACAACCACGGAGGTTTCGAAACCGGACTTGGCCCAGTCGTACATCATGTAGCCGCGCTGAGCACGGGTACGCTCCTCGTCGGTCATCGTAGCCGCTGTGGCTCCCGAGGGTGGGGCATCCATGCTTCGCATCCGGTCCCCGAGGTGATGACTGTTTTCCCGTTCCTGCGCAATGGGCCGCGAAGGCCGGGCCAATGAAGCAAGCCGGAACCACCTTTTAGATGGATGGTGTGTAATTTACACCATGCGCGCGCTGCTCGTTGAGGGAGGGGGCGTCCGGGCCGCGTTTGCGGCCGGCGTTCTCGATGCCTTGATGGAAAGCGACGAGCGCTTTGACATGGTTGCAGGCACGTCCGCAGGGGCCCTTTTGGCTGCGGCTTACCTTGCCGATCAGAGAGGCCGATCGCTGCGGGTGCTTCGTCACCCCGACTGCCGCGCTGCCTTCGGTCGAATCAGCGATTTCCTCCGTGGAGGCGATTTGGTGGACCTTGAATTGCTGCATGAAGCGGCGGACCGTTTGGAGCCGCTGGACGGAACTGCGGTGCTTGCCCACCCGGCGCGGTTTTTGCTGACCGTCACAGACGTCGAAACGGGCACAGGCCACCTGATTGAACCGACGGAAGAGGACCTTGTCGCGGCCCTCAAGGCGACCTCGGCTTTGCCCATCGCGGTGCGCTCACCCGTCGAGGTCGCCGGCCTGAAGTGCCTCGACGGCGGCATTGCCATTCCAATTCCTGTGCAACAGGTCATCGACATGGGTGCGACCGAACTTGTGGTCGTCCGGACACGTCGGGCAGGGTACCGCAACAACGGTCGATCAGGGCGGTTGGCGGCCCCGTGGTTTGAACGAAAACAGCCTTCGCTCGCTGGCGCCCTTCGAAGCCGCGGTGAGGTCTACAACGCGATGCTGGACGTGCTTGATGACCCTCCCGAAGGCGTTTCAATTCAACAAATTCGTCCACGACGTACCCCCGCTTGCCGTCGCACTGGCGGCTCAGACGTGGACATCGTTCGGGATCACCTCATGGGCATGGACGCAGGGCAAACCTGGCGTTCAGAACAACGGCTGGCCGAGTGAAGCGGGGACCGGTGTGCAAAGCACCTGCTTCTTTCGACCATCGCATACCGGAATCAAATACTGCATGGGGAGATGGGGGAGTATGGAGGGTCACTACGGCTCCCATGAGGGGCATCCTCGCCGTTGGTTCATCCTCGCCGTCATGGGCATGAGCCTCATCGTCGTGATGCTCAACAACGTCACCCTCAACGTGGCCTTGCCTGAACTCTCCAAGGACTTGGGGGCCGACAACACCGAATTGCAGTGGATTTTGGACGCTTACGCGTTGGTCTTTGGTGGCACGCTGCTCTTGATGGGCGCCATTGGCGACCGGTACGGACGTCGCTCCACCCTCCAGTTTGGCCTCATCGTCATGGGCGCCTTTTCCGCGTGGGTCGCGCTCGCTCAAAACGTCACCACGAACGAGGTCATCGCGGCGCGGGCCTTCATGGGATTGGGCGCGGCCTTCGTGATGCCCGCCACCCTTTCCATTGTGGTCACCTCTTTCCCAAGGACGGAACGGCCGAGGGCCATCGGTATCTGGGCGGCCATGGCAGGCATCGGTGCGCCAATCGGCCTGTTTGTCGGCGGCTGGGCGGTTCAGTACGTCGACTGGCAGGCCGTGTTCATGATCAACGTCCCGATCGCCATCGTCTGCATCGCGTTGACCTGGGCCCTCGTGCCGCAATCGAGGGACGAGCAACAGACGCCGTTGGACCCGATTGGTGGCGTGCTCTCCATGGTGGGTTTGGGTGCGTTCCTGTACACCATCATCGAAGCGCCGAATCATGGGTGGACCTCCCTCGAAACCTTCGGCGGCGCTGCGTTGTCGGTCCTCTTCCTTGGGTTGTTTTGGACGTGGGAGCGCCAACGCGAGCATCCTATGCTCCCCATGTCGTTCTTTCGAGAACCTGGCTTTGTGACGGGGCTCTTGGCGGTCACCCTGGCCTACTACGTGATGTTCTCGTTCATGTTCACCCAAATGCTGCATTTCCAACTTGTCCGAGGACATGAAGCCCTTGACGCCGCCGTTCGCTTCCTGCCCTTGCCACTCGGATTGATGCCCGCAGCGGGCAACAGCGACCGCCTCGTGGCTTTGTTCGGTCGAGCAAAGGTGGTCGGAAGCGGCCTGATGCTGGTCACCCTTGGGATGGTGATGTTTGGGAGCGTGGTGGACGTGAACACCGACTACTGGGTCCTTGGCCTGGTCTTCTTTGTGCTCGGCCTGGGGATGGGTTTGACGATGGCCCCTTCGACAGGATTGGTCATGGAATCTGTGCCGGACGACAAAGCCGGCGTGGGGAGTGCAACCAACGATTCCAGCCGCGAAATCGGTGGGGCACTTGGCATCGCCATTGGAGGCTCCGTCCTCAACGAATTTTACCAACAGTCCTTCCAGATGCCCGAGGGAATTGATGCATCGACGTTGGCTGCAGACCCAACAACCTCCTTTCCGGCTGCGGTTCGGTTGGGCGGCGAACTCCTTGCGCAAGGCCAGCCGGTTGGTGCTGCACTGATCGAAGCAGCAAACGAGGCCTTCGTGTTCGGAATGACGACGTCCGCATCCGCTTCCGCCGTGATCTCCTTGATTGCTGCGGTCATCGTGTTCCGTTTCATGCCCCGAGCAACTTTCGGGGAAGAACCGCACGAAGGGTGAGCCTCAGAGCACGTCCTTTGGCGAAATCGCAGGCTTGAACCGCGTAATGGCGCCGTCGTTGTCGATGAGGAATTTCTCAAAATTCCACCTGACGTCCCCGCTGTGCCCTTCTGCGTCGCTCACGGCCGTCAAGACGGAGTAAATCGGGTGACGGGCCGTTCCGTTGACGTCAACCTTTGCCGAAAGGGGGAAGGTCACACCGTAGCGCTCTTCGGTGAACGCACAGATTTCTTCGTGGGTCCCTGGCTCTTGTCCGGCAAATTGGTTGCAAGGCAGGCCAACGACCGTGAGGTCGTCGTTGGCCTCGTGGAGGCGCTGAAGGTCGGAATACTGCCGGGTGAGGCCACAGGCGCTGGCCACGTTCACGACCAAGACGCGTCCCCCGGCCGCCAAGGTGCGAAGGTTGGTGGTTGAGCCGTCGATCATTTCGAGGTCAAGGTCCAGGACGTCGCCCATGATATGTGCAAAAGGAAGCACCATTTGAACCACTGTCCCCCGCGCACGAAGCCTCAAAGGAGGCCCCTTTCGTCCGTGGGGCATGCAAGTCCGCATGGAGACCAGCGCCGGTGACATTCTTCTGACCCTTTACCACGGCAACGCGCCCGACACGGTCGCGAATTTCGTGAAGCTCGTCGGCGACGGGTACTACGACGGGTTGCACTTCCACCGCGTCATTGCGGACTTCATGCTCCAAGGCGGCTGCCCGCACTCGAAGGATCCAATGTCCCGCCGTGCAGGCACCGGTGGCCCCGGCTGGCAAATCCCTTGCGAACCCTCCGCTCTGGCCCTCAAGCACGATCGCCCTGGCATCCTGTCGATGGCCAACGCTGGCCGCGACACCGGAGGATCGCAGTTCTTCATCACCACCGTGGCCACGCCGTGGCTCAACGGAAACCACGCCGTCTTCGGCGAGGTCAGCGAGGGCATGGACGTCGTCAAGGCCATCGAAGCCTGCCAGAAGATGCCTGGCGACCGACCAAGTACCCCGCAGAAGATCGTGCGTTGCACCCTCATCGAGTGAGGCGGTTTCGTGCCCATCCTCGCGCTGCACGGCGGCGCGGGAGGCGACGGGCCTTGGCGTGGCATGACGCCGATGGACCCACAGCGCATCGCTTGCATGGAAGCCGTGCTGCATGACCTTGGACCACGGCTGGAGGCGGGCGAACTCGATGCATTGACGGCCGTCCGTTTGGCCGTTGAGGCCCTTGAGGACGAACCTGGATTCAACGCCGGCGTAGGTTCCGTGCTCGACGCGGACGGTCGGGTGTCCATGGACGCCTCCATCATGCGGGGGCAGGACGGGGCTGCGGGTTCGGTCGTTGGCGTGACCAACCTTCGCCACCCAATTCAGGCTGCACATGGTCTCCTCCAACAGGGGTGGCCGGCCATGATGGCAGGACCCGGCGCTGAAGCATGGGCCCACGGTGTCGGAATCGAAAGCGTGGACCCGGACTCGTTGATCACAGACCTTCGAACGGCTCAGTGGAAAAAATGGCGGGACGCTCGCCTGCGCCCGGGAGCCACCGACGAGGACGATGCAGCCTTGGACCATGACCTCGGAGAGGAAGTGGACGGGCCGGGTACCGTCGGAGCCGTGGCGCTGGATGCGCACGGCCATCTGGCCGCGGCGACCTCCACTGGGGGCATGACGGGCAAACCACCGGGCCGTGTTGGAGACACGCCGGTCATCGGTGCGGGCACGTGGGCCGATAAGCGCGTTGCGGTGTCATGCACCGGCGTGGGCGAAGCGTACCTGTGTGCCTGCGCCGCTCACGAGGTGGGCGTTGGCATGCGCCAGGTTGAAGCCGACCTTGCCGAAGTGTGCGATCACGTCCTCGACCTGGTCGAGCCCTTGGGAGGCCGTGGTGGCCTCATCGCGGTCAGCGCCGATGGACAGGTCGCGTTGCCCTTCCGAGTGACGCTCATGTACCGCGGGTTGTGGCGCCATGGCGCCATCACCACCGGCATCGGACCCGATCGGTAACACCGCTCTGGGCTCACACAAAGGTGGGTTGCAAGACCACGACGGTTCCGCTGACCTCATGCGCCACGATGAGCATCGCAAGGCCGTTCGGACTGTCAGCAGAGCTGACGAAGGCCATGGCTTCGGGCGAGACGTGCTCGTGGAGGTAGATGTACTGCACAAATTCGGGGGCCGTGGGCTCCGAGACGTCGTAAACCATGATGCCACCAGCGCGCTCCAAACACACGAAGGCGTAGGTCTTGCCGAAAGCATGCCCGATGGTCACGCCTTCGGGTTCGATGCTCTTGTCGTCGTTTCGAGAAGCGGTGTAGCTGTTGATGTACTCGCCTTGGGATGTGGCGAGGTGGTCAAAGGCGTCGTTGCTGTCCCAGACCATGACGAGGGCCCCGTTGGCGTCGATCGTCCAGATGGTGGCGCTGCGTGCGCCGTAGGAACAGATGACATCGACGGCTCCGTCGCCGTCAAGGTCGCCACAGTCGTTTGCGGTGGTGGTCTTCAATCGACCAAGGTCCTCGTCCTGGACACCGTTGGGGAAGGCCGTGGTGTTCAGCGTGAGGTCGTCCGCACGGACCTCCTCAGAGTATCCGTCGTAATCACGTGCATCGCCTTCGTTGGCGGTCATGTAGTAGGTCACGCCGTCGATTTCGAAACTGGTGATGGCGTCGGGTTGGTACATGCCCCAGACCTTGTCCGTCGTCACGAAGTTCACGCCACCGTCGCGGTCCGAGAAATCGTACTCGCCGAGGCTGTAGTCCTTGTAGCCCATGGCGTGGATGTCCGTGACCGTCTTGGTCGTCAGGTCGATTTCGGCCAGCGCGTTGTTCTCTTGAAGCACGACCATGGCGGTGAGGCCGTCGCCGCTGATTGCGATGTACTCGGGCTCAAGGTCTTCGCTGACGTTGGCGTTCGGACCAAAGATACGAACCCCTTCCTGTGCCAAAGACGCCGCTGAGGCCTCGAAGGCATGGAAATTGATCGAGGTCACGTCGGACTGAGCGAGGGAGGACACGCCACCGCTGAGGTCGATGTAGGACACGGTACCTTCTGGGTCAATCGTGTAGTCGCCGTTGGGTTCGCCTTCGTTGGCCACCAAGACGGCGTCCCCGTTCGGGGTGAAGGTCAGCATGTCAGGGAGAGCCCCTGCGTTGACCGACGTGATGTACTGGCCATCGGCATCGGTGAAGACCACGTAGCCAGGATCTTGCTTGCTCATGCCGCTTCCCTCTGCACCGTCGCCTGCAACGGCGATGGCCACCAAGCCATCGTGTACGGCCACGCTGTTCGGCTCACCGTTTGAGACGCCGATGCGATGGATGAGGTTCGGGTGGTGGGGCAGGGACATGTCCAAGATGTCCACAGATCCTTCGACGGCGTTGACCACGAAGGCGCGTCCAGACAACGCGTCATAGACCGGCACTTCGCTGGCGCCCTCGCCAAGGCCGCTGTCGTATTCGCCGGTCATTTCCCAGAACACGTTGGAGTCGCCCATGACCACCAATTGGTCGTCACAGGAAGCAGCGAGGTGGTCCCCGGTGTCCAGCGGTTCGCAGTCGTCGTCATCGTCATCGAAGGACATCGCGTCGTCGGACTGGTGAACGGGGCTTGCAATGGCGATGGTGCCGGACACTTCGTTCGCAACGAGCAGCAACGGCTGGTTCGTTGGGCTGTCGTGCCCCGGAACGAAGGTGAGGCCTTCAGGGCTCACGTGTTCGCTGAAGGTGAGGTACTGATCGAAGTGTGCGTTCCCTGCTTCCGTGACGTCCCAAATCATGACGCCGCCGGCCCGCTCGAGGCCCAAGAAGGCCCAGGTCCGCTCCGCGTAGACTCCCGTGGTCACGCCTTCGGGCTCTGCACCCTTGTCGTCGTTGCGGGAGGCGGTGTACGGGTTGAGGTACTCGCCGTAGTTCTGCGAGAGCATGCTCACCGCGTCACCGGTGTCGAACACCAAGGAGCCGCTGTCGTCCCAGATGGACATGGAGCGAGCGCCGTATCCAACGATCATCTCGTGCTCGCCGTCGCCGTCGAGGTCGCCATCGGCGGTGCTGACCTTCAAGCGGCCGAGGTTTTCATCCGCTTGGAGGGCGGTGATGTTTTCGGCGTCGTAGCCCATTTCAGCCCAGTAGGTGGCGTTCAACGTGAGGTCGTCGGCGCGGTCCTCGTCCGTGTATCCTGGCGTGCCTTCGTATTCGCGGCCGTCGCCTTCGTTGGCGGTCAGGATGTAATCCTCTCCGTCGTCGGCCGTGAACGTCGCGATGGCATCGGGCATGTACATGGACAGCACCGGAGCACCGCACACAGGGTTCACGCCGCCATCACGGTCGCTGAAGTCGTAACATCCCTCGGAATAGTCCTTCATGCCGAGCGGCACGATGTCGGTCAGGGTGAGGGTGGACATGTCCACCATTCCGAACGCGTTGTTTTCCTGGAAGATGACGAAGGCCATGCTGTCGTCAGATGCCATCGCGATGTACTCGGGCTCGAGGTCTTCCGCCACGGTGGAGCTACCCGGGTTGGCGTGCAGGCGAACGCCTTCGTTCAGAAGCGCGTCACGCTGGGTGTTCCAGCCCTCAAAGGTCACTTGGGTGACGGTTCCGGTGGCCACCTCGACCACGGTCACCGAGCCTTCTGGATCCACGTCATAGTTGTCGTTGGGCTGGCCTTCGTTGGCAGAAAGGATGTGTGCGCCGTCGTTGGTGAAGGTGACCATGTCAGGAAGCACCCCCGCCGTGTATGCAGCGAGGAAAGTCCCGTCCGTGCTGTAGGTCAAGATGTACCCTGCACCCATGTCGTCCGAGCCGTTGGCCACGGCCATTGCCACGGTACCGTTGTGGATGGCGATGCTGTTCGGCTCACCGTAAGAAGAGATGTCGAGGCGGGACACAAAGGTCGGAGCCGTCGGGTCTTCGAGGGAGATCATGTCCACTGAACTGTCCACAGCGTTCACGTAGAAGGCCGTCTGGCTGGCGGCATCGTAGGTCACGATTTCCGCGTAGCCTTCGCACTCGTCCTCGCCCATGTCGCAGTCGGCAGGGGAAGCTTGGAAGCTGCCGATTTCGACCCACGAGTAAGGGGATGACCCTGGGTGGCGCAAGGTTTGGGATGTGCGGCAGTTGACCACACTGGAGTACACCTCGGCGTCGTGCAAGGCTTCAACGCCGCAACCCACGGCGTCAGCACCGTCAGCACCGTCATCACCGTCAGCACCGTCAGCACCGTCAGCACCGTCAGCACCGTCAGCACCG
>DUHJ01000147.1 GCA_013330925.1 Candidatus Poseidoniaceae archaeon
GGAGAGGTGAATTGCTTGGCGAAGAGTTCAGACCCGGACCCGGTTTGGGTGAAGGCGACGATCATGAACCCACGAGGCACGCCTCCGCCCATCACACCGTCGAACTTCGGGACACCAAAGCTGCCGACCTTTCCGAAGAATTCCTCGTCTTCTGCGCTGAAGGTCATGTCTGCCATGGTTCCACCTCACTGAATGACGACCTGTCCACGGTCGATCAAGGACGTGCAGTACAGGTCCAGGTTCGCCAACACGAGCGGCGGTGTCTGGTCCGGCACGTTGAGGAGCACGGAGAGGACCTCGCGTTGCCTGAACGTGTTGATGAAGGTGTGAAGGTACTCCGCGAGCATCCTGTCATCGTTGTAGATGGACAAAGCGTTGATGCTGTCCACGAGGACGAAGTTTCGTTCAAACGTCGAGGTCCGAAGGATGTAAAGCGTCCTGAGAAGAACGGATTCGAGCATGATGGGGCTGTCCACAAAGTGCACATTCGGATAGGGGACGTCGGTCCCACCGAGGATGCCGGAAGACACCAAATCGAGGAACTGAATGTTGCTGACATCAACGCCAATCGACTCGAAGGCCTGAATGATTTCCACCGCCCCCCTGCTGGCGGAAATGTAGACGCCAGCCATCCCAAAGGATTGGATAAGCGGCAGCATGGTGCTGGCGGTGACCATGAAGGAGTTCGAGTTCCCGCAGCGCACCTGAACGGCGCTGTTGAGCGACACTTCGGTCAATTGCTCGGCGATCAGGGCATCGAGTTCGAACATGCTCAGGCACCCCACCGTGTCGTTTGGTCAGAAACCGCGCCCCACTTGAGCATCGGTGTGAGCATCACACCCAATTGGGTGAGTTCAATGGAATGTTTTGCCCGGCTGTGGGCGGTTCCACGCATTTTCACGACCTGCAAGAACCGGAGCAGATGGCCCATCCGCTCGACGTCGCCCATGACGATGATGCCGTCTGCGATGGCTTCTTCCACGCCGAAGGAGGACCAATGGGCGTTTTCTGTGGCCGAGGTGATTTCTGAAATGAGGACGGTGGTGCAGCCCAAGGTGGCCAACTTCTTCCCGAGCGTGAACAGGAAGTCACGGATCAGCTGTTCGCTCTTGATCTTGTAACACAACGTGGTGACGGAATCGATGACCAAACGGGTCACGCCGATGGTGTTGACGATGTCAACGATGGCTTTGATGAGGGCGTGAACGTCGTCCAGGTCAAAGGTGGCCTTGTCGAGACCAAGCCAAGAATACAGGACGTCAACGTCGAAGACGTTGATCAGGCCGGTGTCCACCATGTTCATGTCGAAAAACGAGTACTGCCGGATGTTTTCGAGCAATTTCACGCTCGGCTCTGTGGCGGTAAAGTGCGCGCATGCCTCACCTGCGAGCGCTCCGCGCACGAGGAATTCCATCGCCAAGGTGGTCTTCCCCGACCCACAGGTTCCTGCAGCAAGCACGGTGGAACCGTAGGGAATGCCACCACGAAGGATTTCATCCAACCCGTGGATGCCGGTGACGCACCGGTCGCGGGTATAGACGCTGTTTGGCATCATGGGCTTCATTCCTTGACGCGGGACTTCGGTTCAAGAAGCATCCGCCGCCCGTGGTGCCTCACGCCGCAATGGCCGGGGTCCATGAACCGGGGGTAGGTGTGCTGTTCACGGTCCAATCGCCCATGTCCCGAAGGTCCGTCCCGTTCCAGGTCAACCCGTCTCCGGACGTCAGAAAGTGCCCCGTGGCCCCGCCCCAAAGCACGGCTTGCCGGGTCGCAGGCAGGCTGGTTGTGGGGTCGGTGTAGTCAACCCGAAGCTCTCCTTTGTCGTCGGGCAGGACGTCGATTTGTCCGACGCCCAGGAGGCCAACGATGCCGAGGTCGTAGACTTGCGTGGCGTTGCCGCTGTCTTGCGAGGTGGCATCTCCCGTGAACACCGCAACGCCTCCACCGGTGATGAGGCCGTCCAGCATGAGATGATCCGTCGTGTCTCGGCCGTCGATGACGTGGAACGACCAACCGAGCAAACGAACGGCGAAACCTTCGGGATTGTGCATCTCAAACCATTCGGGCCCTCCGTTGTCAGGGTGAGGATGAACCTCGGTCACTTGGAGAATGGAGGAGGCTCGACCGCCGTCGTGCACTTCCATGGACACGCGGTACAGGGTTCCATCGCCCACCACCAAACGGGTCGCACGGCTGGAGGTTTCTGCTCCAATCCGAGTGGTGCCTCCATCGAAGACCGTCTCGAGTGTGCTGCCGTTCGCGTCGAGGAGGTCAATGCGAAGATGGACCTCAAAGGACGCATCCAGACCGAGTCCTGCAGCAAACCCTTGCTCGGTCACCTTCCCGAGTCCCGCAAGGCGGGCTTCGTCGAGCTTTCCGTCGACGACAAGCCCTGCTCGTACACGCCCTTCGTGCAGGGCCTCAGCGCTTTGTTCATGCCATGCGCTGGTGCCGTTAGCGACGTCGACTTCGCCGTCCACGATCGGCACGAACCATCCTTCGTCGGCCACCAGCCGGTCAAGCCCAAGCACGGCTGAGCGGTCCAAACGGTCGAGGTATGGGTCGTTGGACCCCATCTGCATCTGAGCGAGCGCCAAGAAGGCGGTCAAGATCATCAGAAACAGGGTGAAAGCAGACAGGAATTCGATGACCGCCGTCAGACCGTCGCGGTCGCGCCGAAGTCCGGTCACGTCCCGCATGGCCCGACTCTGCGCGCGGGCACCATGAGCCTGTCGTCAGCAGGTGGAGAAAGAGGCGCGGTGAGGGAGATTCGAACTCCCGTGGGTAAAACCCACTGGATTAGCAATCCAGCGCAATGGCCAGGCTATGCGATCACCGCAGCGTTCCCGGCCACCCGAGATGCGGTCAAGAAGGCTGCGGTGGGTGCTCGACTTCAGAAGAAGTCGTCAAACTCCTCTGCCACGTTCTGGGTTTCTTGCTGCCGAATGCGTGCAGCGACGATGCGCTTGAGACGTCGGTGCCGTCGGTTGAGGACGGGGAGGCCAATCGCGACCATCACGAAAACGAGCAGCAGCACGCCAAGGGCCGTTTGGAACAAGCTGTCGTTCGACATCCCGTCAACGAACTTGCCGACCCATGGGCTGCCGAGGGGCGGTTCAGGTTCGGGCTCAGGCTCGGGAATCAGGTGCTGATTGTAGGCCCACCATTGGTCTTCGATGTAGAGCCGAACGCTGTTCTGTGCGATGACGACTGGGTTGTCGTTGCCCACGGCATCGGTTGGCGTCAGGACGTAGTAGAACACGCGATAAGGTCGAATCGACTCGTCCTGGGTTCCGTTGGTGGTGAAGACGCCTTCTTCGCCGGGCACGGCCTGCATGTTGCTCTCAATGGGCATCAAAGCACGGAGGTCGAGGCCGTTCGGGTTCACCTCCACGCGATACAAATCCCAAGACACTTCACCCTCAGGCTCGTGATCTGGCCAGATCCATGACACCCTGACGTCGTAACAGCGGTCCCAATTCCCGGTGCGCTCATGGCATGACGTGTCGTTGGAGAAGGTGCTGGTCGCACGGAGGTTGCTCACCGTCAACACCGGTGGAATCGCGTCGGCACAGAACAGTCCGGGGACGCCTTGCTCACCGTCGGTCACGTTGAGTCGGAACAGGTCTGGATCGCCGGCTCGGTTGGCGGGGGCCACGAGGTAGGAGGCGCAGGTGCCAGTGGGAAGGGGTTCATCGTCGTACCACCGGTCGTTGCTGATGTCGGTGGTGGCGACGAAGGTCGATTCGGTGAAGTCCTCCCAAAACGATGGATTGGACGAGGCCTCAGGGGAGGGGAAATACGTGGAAGAGCCGACTGGAACCGCCAGTTTGTAGATGTTCCAACCTGAAAGGTACGGGTTTTCCACGTCTCCAGTGGCGTTCCAAAGGACTTCGAGATGGCCCTCAGGGCGACGCTCAAGACGCACGTCTTCCAAGTTCACCTCGGGCATGGGCAACACGCCGATGAACAGGAGGATGGCGTTTTCTCGCAGGGTGACGTCAATGGTTCCGTCGTCATGAACCGTGACTTCGTTGGGCGGCGCCACGAAGCCCCAGGTGGTGGAGTTCATCGCAGGGAGGAATCGAAGTTCGACCGTCTCTGGGTTGATGTTGGCCGGGAGCAGTTCACTGAGGTTGAACTGGATGTCCATTTCGATCAGTTCGACGTCTTCGTCCGAAGAGGCCGGGGCTTCCAATCCGAAGGAATGAATCATCAAGGGCGCCTTTCCATTCCCAATGCCGTAATTGAGGCCAAGCAGAGGGAGGCTTTCCTCGTGCACGAGGACCGCTTCGTTGACGCTCAGTCCTTCGCCGGTGTAGGCGGCACCACCGTCGATGTCGGTGTGGTGAAGGATGGTGATGGTGAGGAATTCCGATTCGCTGTATCCCATGCCGTCGCGGACGATGAGGGCAATGGTGTGTTGCCCAAGATCATAGTTGGCCACCGGAACTTCAACCACGGCCCCATGCCAACCGGGCAGGAGATCGAAGACGCCGTCAATTTTCCACGTGTAGTTGAGTGGACCAGCGGCCGTTTCTGCGGTTCGGGCAACCAAGGTCATCGTCTCGGCCGTGGTGTAGATGCCGTTGCTGTTGGATTGAGAAATGGACGCTCGAATGGGCCCAACCTCAATGTCCACGCCGCTTTGGGTGACTTCGTTGTCTTCGGGATTCACGTCGTTCCAAAGACCAAGGTCGATCGGGATGGTGACCGAAATTCGCCGATCAACACCGGTGAAATCGAGGTCGAAGAGGCACTGATGGGACGCACCGGGGGTCAGGGTCGGCAGGGAACACGTCTGTTGCGTGTCCAAGTTGCCAAGGACGTCAGAGACGGTCATGGTCATGGAAGAGCCGGTGATGGTGGTGTTGCCTTGGTTTTCGACCACGGCGGCCACGGCGTCGTTCCCGTAGTAATACGGCGCGGTTGGATCCTGCGTGTTGTGGGTCGGCATGAAGCCCATCACGACCAGATCGGACGTGTCGTCAAGCCGGAGGTGAACGCTGTCGACGTTGTTGGTCGGGACCAAATCTCCACTGGAATTGAAGATGCCAAACTCAAGGAGGTAACGACCAGGCTCATCGTGGGAGAAGGTTGGAAGGTCCCTGCTGAGCTGGGTCAACCCACCCCAGTTGTATCCCGTCAGGTCAACGTCGGTGTACGACTCCGCCACAGGTGCG
>DUHJ01000123.1:0-2763 GCA_013330925.1 Candidatus Poseidoniaceae archaeon
AGAAAGGATGGCAAGGAGACGCTCGTCGTCGGCCAAGGCCCAATCCCTGAAGCCGTATTGTCCGTAGTAACTGGAACTGTGGGTTTGCGGCAAAACGCACGCAGCGGCCGTTGAATCGATGGACACGCCCCATGCACGGGTGAGGTTGTTGGGGTAATGCGCCTTGACGACGTTGTTGAGGTTGTTCGAATTCCACGTCGAGACAAAGAGCCAATCATGGTGCTTCAACACCGCGCCCTGCCCCTGCGGGGTGAGGGCACTGTTCGTACGCTGAAGTTGCTGAGAAAAGCGCGTTTCCGTCGAATTCGAGGTGTGAGGCTGACGGACCGCGTAGGACCCGTTGTCGTGCCACGCCGTCGAGGAAGGGTCGACCACCGTGTCCATGCCGTGCGGGAAGAACTCCGTGGTCGGGGAGGCTTGTGCAAGGGTGAGGACCGGCGATCGTGCGTCGACGCCTGCGCCATCGCCTTCGAGCCATTCTTCGGTCGTGGACGAGGAGGTGGAGGACCACCCGGTCGAACTTGCACCAGACAGGGTCATGCTGACGTCCACGACCTCAGCACCGACCGGCAAGCGAACCGATGCGCCCGTGTCTGGGCTCGCACCTTGGTAGAGCGCCACGTATTCGGTCGAGCCGTCGCTGAAACCGTACGCGTGGCGGGCCACGCCAGATGCTTCAGCGTTCGGTGCAAAAGAGGTCAACACTGGAGATGCGGACATCAACACCATCAACAGGGTCAGCATCACCGCGGAGGTGAGCGATTCGCGCGACGGCATGCGGACGTCCTGCATGGCCCTAAGACGCTCGGCTGAGCATTTGAATGATGCCCCGTCGCGGCAGTCACGAGGTCAAGCGTGAATCGTAGCGGAGCGGAGAGGAATCGCCCCTCGCCCCGTCGCGTTCGTCGTCGTTCACCTCGAACCAGTCGACGACCCAATCGCCGTCCGTGTCCCAATTCATCGGATCGCTGCCTTCGGCGACGTGGTCGTCGTCCAAGTCGACAAGGTACCAACCGAGTTCGTGTTCGCCCACCGACCGGACCGGACTTGTTTGTGGCGACCCGGTGTAGAAGATGTCCCACGCGTCCGTTCGGTTGCCTGCAGCGAGCACTTCATCGTCGCTTTGGTCAATGATGAGGAAGTCCTGATCCTTGTCGTCCAAGATGTAGACAAAACGCTGATCGGAGTTTCCAAGCTGGTCCATCTTGAGGTAATTCCGGACGTTTTCGTCCCAAGCACCAAGCCCGAGCAAATGTGCCCTCAATTGCCACCCTTCGGTGATGCCTTCACCGTTGTGAACCAAGCCGGCCAAGCGCACGGCGTTGGGTGAGGAGAGCACCGGGTCAGTGATGGCGTAGAATTCCTGGAAGGCCGTGTATGGCGTGTACACACAACCCGCCCCAGAACAGTCCCAGTTTCCGTCCTGATCGTGGTCCTGATTGGCATCAGCGGCGTCCCTCGGATCCATCGTGAACCAGGTAAAGGCAAGATTCGGGCGAGCCAGCGAACCGCTGTCGATCGACAGCGGTCGGCAGGAATTGGTATCGGTATTGCACGCACCACCCGTGGTGGTGTCGATCCATTGCACACGGATTTCAAGCCACGAAGAGTAGTTGTCGTTGGTTTCGTTCCACCCCTTGGCGTGCTCGTACCAGTCAGGAATCATGTCCCCGTCCGTGTCGTTGTCCACGGGGTTGGTGCCGTACTTGAACACCTCACGGCCGTCCGTCAAGTTGTAATCCCGTTCGTGCCAAACCACCTGTCCGTTTTCGACCGTCGTGAGGTAGGCCACGCTGTCCCCGTCGGTGTCGTTTAAGTCCGGTCTGGTTCCGTTTTCGTACTCCATCCAATTGGTGAA
Source organism: Candidatus Poseidoniaceae archaeon (assembly GCA_013330925.1). Taxonomy (GTDB): domain Archaea; phylum Thermoplasmatota; class Poseidoniia; order Poseidoniales; family Poseidoniaceae; genus MGIIa-L3; species MGIIa-L3 sp11892u. The sequence goes on from DUHJ01000123.1 coordinate 1,859, forward strand.
GGGAAGGTCGCCCACACCTTGTTGCACGGTTTCACCGGTTGCGGTGAAGGCGCGGTCGGACCACGAACCCAGCGGAGCAGGGATGTCGAAGGAAGTGCGGTCGTACCAACCGTCGCTGTCACCGTCATGGTGAACGTCGAAGGGGTTGAGCGGATTGGCGGCCCAACGCAGCGCAGTGGAAGGATCGGGCATGTCGTACCGTGCGTAGCAATACTCCCAACCGTCGGGCAAACCGTCGCTGTCGGAATCGGGGTGCGTCGGATCGGCCACGCCGAGGAGGGTCCGATTGAAATTGTTTGAATCCAGGCTGTTGATGGCCAACATCCGATCAGCACTTTCAGGCCCTTTGGCGACGAAATCGTCGTAGAGGGCAGCGCGTGCAAAGAACGCGGAAAGGCCCGCTTCGGACATGTAGGCCGACATGGCGTCTTCGCCAAAAGTCACGACGCCGACCTCGACCGGTACGGTGAACCTCGCGTTGTATTTGCCCCATGTGCTGGATTCCCATTCACGAAGGTTGCTGAAGGTCTCGTTCAGGTCGATGAGGCCATCGCCGTTGCAATCCCAACTGTCACCGTCCGAATCCAAATTGACGTCTGAATCGATGAGCGGGTTCATGCCCCATCTGTTCTCCTCCAGGTCCCATGAGGTGAACCAATACTCGAAGCCGTCGTGCATTCCGTCGTCGTCCGTGTCGCTGTTGGTCGGATCGCTCAACCCCATCAGGAAGGAGATGAATTCGGAGGGAACCTCCCCTTGCTGCCAGCTGTTGAAGTCAGCGAGGTAACGCTTCCCACGTGTGTCCTTGTCGATGAGGATTCGGAAGATCCGTTGCCCCTTTTCCGTGGGTTGCTGGTTGTCCCCGTCAATGTGGAACAGCGGGGCATCGGCAGGGTGAACCTCGC
>DUHJ01000123.1:3094-6413 GCA_013330925.1 Candidatus Poseidoniaceae archaeon
GGCTGCTCGAAGGCGAGGGCCAATTCCTGCCGGTCGAGAAGGCCGTCTCCATCGGCATCGAAATCACCGTCGTCAGGGACCAGAGGGTTGAGCGTCCAGGTCTGAGCCGACGTGTTCCACGCGGTGAAGAGGACCTCCATGCCGTCGATGATGCCGTCCCCATCGGTGTCCGGGTTGTTCGGGTCCGCCGTGGGACCGCTGGCGTTCAGGACCGCGTCCGAGACAAAGGAGCCGAAGGACTCGCTGACGATGATGATCGGCCACTGTTGCAAAGCAGGGGCCGTACCGATGGTGGTCACAAAGAACTGCGGGCTGGATTGGATGGCGTCCAATTCGTTCAGCGCAGGATCGATGGCGTTGTATTCCTCCCAGTTGGTCATCCCATCAGCGTCAGCGTCGAGGAACCGGTCCGTCCGGTCGATGGGGTTCAGGGTCCATCGGTCGTCGAGGACCGCCCATCGGGCGAAGTGAATTTCCCAGCCGTCCGGCATACCGTCGTCGTCGCTGTCCGTGTCGAGGGGGTCTGTGGAACCCACGGCGGTGGGCACGGCGGTGGCCAGGGTGGCCAAGTCAGCATCGTCAATGAAGCCGTGAGCCGGCTCGTCACCGAGCAGCATGCCTTCGAGGAGCGAGAGGTTCAGTCCTTCAGGCACCACGAATTCACCGAAGGTCACGGCACCGTTGACGACGTCCAAGTCCTTCAGGTGGAATTCAAGCCAATTGACGTACGCCTCGCCTGGGCTCAGCACGCCGTCCAAGTTGACGTCGAATCCATCGCCGTCAGGGTTGCCAAGCGCATCGCTGCCGTTCAGGGGGTTGACACCGACGCGAGTGGCGTCGTAGCTGCACAAGCCACCGGCTTCCCAGCCGTCGGTCATCGTGTCACCGTCGGAATCGGGGTTGTTTGGATCGGCATCCACCCAAGACGCTGCGGCTTCGGGCGATTCGCCGTGCGTGTCCACGAGATCACCATTGAGGGCGAAGTTTCGCATGATGCCCCATTGGTACTCGCAAATGTTGGCCAGACCGTCACGGTCTGCGTCCCAAAGTGCGTCCTCGGCCCGCATTGGGTCGAGCGTCCAGTTGTTGCCTCCGTCGAAGGTGGTACCGACCCAACGTCGGTGTTCAATCTCCCAGCCGTCCGGCATACCGTCTCCGTCTGAATCTGGATTGGTTGGGTCGGTGGAAGCATCCGTGGGTGCATTCTGGACGTACGTGAGGTTGGCCGCTGCGCCGACGTCGCTGTCGCATTGGTAGACCATTTGGAAGTCATAGTGGCACCACAAGGTGGTCGTGGAAAGGTGGAACGCGTGCACTTCAGCACCGTCGGTGGCCCCGTCCATGTCCGTGTCGGGGTTCGAAGGATCGGTGCTGTCGTAGCCGTCTTCGGTCAGGGCGATGTAGCGGTATTCGTCGAGGTTGCTCCAAAGGCGGTCGTCAGCAAATCCGTCGAGATCCTTGTCGAGGCCGTCTCCGTCAGGATCCAACACCGCGTCCCAAGGATCGGTCGGGTCCAACCCGTAGATCAACTCCCACCCGTCGGTCATCCCGTCAAAGTCAGAGTCGTTGCTTACAGGCGACATCAGGGCTTGGTTGGAAAAGCGGCCGGGTGCCGCGCCACCAAGGACGCGCAACACGCCGTCCACTTCGACGGTGGCCAGCGAAGCGAGTTCTCCCGGAAGCAAGGCTTGGTCGCGAGCGCCGTAGGTGGCATCGCGACCGCCGTCGACGACCCACAGGCCCCATGCGCTGCCGATCAAGATGGCATCGTCGAGCACGAGCACGCTGTGAACGTCGTCAGCCCCGACGACAGAGCGACCGTCTTCTCCCGGATGAACCAAATCACTGCCGTGGGAAATCGTCAGGGTGCGGAGATCCATCCGATGCAGGCCTGAGGGCATCGCCATCCACATGGTGTCGAGTTGGTCAGGACCTGCGCCATCGAGCACGAGGTCACGGACCTCGGCTGGCGCATCACCGACGTTGGCTCCAATCGGGCGGAGTGGGTCGAGGTTTCGTTCCACCACCGTCGCTTCAAAGGCGAAGTGGAAGAGCCATGTTCCGTTGAGAACCGGGTCACGAGCAGAGGCCGTTTCAAAGACGACCAGCCCGCGGTCGGTGCCCACGAAGAGGGTCGGGACACCGTCGATGCCAGGGGCTTGTGCGAGGGACGTAACCGTCGCGTTGGTGCTCGAGAGGGAGGCTTCGATGCCGGGACTGAGGCCCCCAAGAACGTCGCCGGTTGGACGCAGGTCAGTCCCGATGGTCCAGACGCCACCTTCACCGTTGGTGCCGAGGGCAAGCACGTGAAGGCTGGAACCGTCAAGGTCCAAGACCAGCGCTCGCTCAAGGCTCGGTCCGCCCAAGGAGCTCCACGTTTCCATGGGAGCAAGGCTGCCGTCTTGGAGAAGTGGAACGATCTGAAGGCCGTCGTTGGACGTCACTGCAAAACCGGCCAACGCTCCGTCGACAAAGAGGGGTTCCATGTCCGTCAAGCGGGTCGCGTGAGGCCACCACACGTCGGTGCTCGTGTCCTCGTCCACCGCCCAATGCGTGATGCCGTGGCGCATCAGCACGTAGACGTCCTGATCGTTCACGTGCAAGCCTCGCACGTCGTGGTGCAAGGTCGCCACGTTGGCCGTCGGAGAGGCCAAACGCACAGGGACTTCGACCCATGTGTCGTCGTCTCCAAAGGCGACGTGCTTCAAACCGGAGCGGACGACGTTACCGTCGTCGTTGTAGACGAGGTACTCCTCGTAAGAAGAAAGCGCCTCGCCAAGGGACACACCGGTCTCGGTCGTCACCGGATCGCCGGTGACGAATCCGTCGCGGTCTTCGTCCCATCCGTCCTGATCAACGTCAATGAGCGCGTTTGAACGGTTGAGCGGATCGAGGCCGAAATGAACTTCCCAACCGTCCGGAAGGCCGTCACCAAAGGACGGGAAGGTCCTCCCGAGGCTGACACCGTTCCATGCGCGATGGTCGCTGTCCCCGTTCATCGGGTTCGTGCCGAGCCAAAGGTCCTCGTCAAAGGTCCCGGTGCTGTTCGTCGTGCACGCAGCGAGGAGGTTGGCAAAAGTCATGTTGGCCGACGTCGAGATGTACGGCCAATCGTCGAAGGGACCGCCATCGGGGAGGCTTGCAACGCACCACAAGCCGTCCAACTCGTCCACGTGGAAGGGTGGCATCCCATGCCGGTATTCTTCCGCCGAGGTGTACCGTTCGTTCTCGTCGATGATGCCGTTCCGGTCGACGTCAAACCCGTCTTCATCGGGATCTTCGTCCGCTTCACTGGCGTTGAGCGGGTCAAAGCGGGGGC
>DUHJ01000187.1:0-3068 GCA_013330925.1 Candidatus Poseidoniaceae archaeon
GACGACTCGTTCTATTACGTCACCAGCGAGGCCCTTTACGGCCACCTCACCGGCCCGGCGATGTACACCGGTTTGGTGCAAAACGTGGCCGGCCCGGTGTACGAGGACACCAAGTCCCCACGGTCTCCTGACATCACGACCGTCGAAGTCTTTGGAGACGAATTGTTGGCCCGCATCACGTGGATCAACGAAGACACAGAATTTGGTGAGCGGTACTACATCTATCGGCACTTTGGGGAGCCTTTTGCTGAGAGCGTGGTGTCCAACCTCGCCGACGAAGGCTGGGAGTACATGTATGGTCCCATCAACGAAGGCAACGGTCTGACCCTGGTCAGCGACGCGGCCGTCGAGCCCGGTCTTGACCGCGAGGTCTACTACGCCGTGGTCTGCGAAGATTCCTTTGGAAACCTGAACCCGACCATCTTCGAAGGGGACAACTCGAAGCGTGTGTTGGAAGACACCTTGGCCCCGACCATCGAACTGACATTGGTCGATGAAGACGGGACTCCGTACGCCTCTCCTTCCTTGGTTTCCGGGGATTACTCCATGCTGGTGTCCCTGAGTCAGGACATCGGCGATGCGCCCCTTCCTTCCATTTCCATTGAGAGTGCAGATGGGGATGACATCGATACGTCGAGCATGACCATGTTGCAAGACAACCTGAACAATCCAGACAAAGGCCCAGTGTTCTCCGTTGACTTCTCCATCCGCGGCAACACGGCGCCGGGCGCGCTCTATGTCTTTGTGACGGTCGAGGACGCTTCGGCAAACACCAATCAATTGCAAAATTCCGACCAATGGTTCGTTGACGCACAATCGCCTCAAGTGACCGTCTTTTCGCCTTCCTCATCCGGCGACGGTTCGAAGTACCTCTACGGAAACGAAATCACCGTCACTGCGAGCGCAACCGACGACGTGCGCATCGACCGTATGCAGTACAAAATCACCTACAACCTCGACGGCGAAACGCTCTCCCTGCCGTGGACCGACACAGAAGCCATCACTTGGATGGACGACAACCAAACCGCCGTGATGTCCTTGTCCATTCCTTCAGGGAACTTTGCGGTTGGCCGTCATCAGGTCGGCGTTCAAGCGGTGGATGCGGCCGGCAACGTCCGTTCCAAGACCGTCGTTTTCACCGTGGATTACTGCAACCACAAGACGGACGGAACCACGCAGTGCGTGTACGAGAACCAAGTTGCGGGCATCCCCGACCCTGTGGAAGTCTTCCCTGAAGCAACGGACCCACCGTACGTCATCATCTGGGGCCTGGCAGGCTTGCTGATCCTGACCATGATCGCCGCGTTCATGGTGGTCACCACCAGCATGCGAAGCCCGAAGGCCAAGAAGCGAGGGGACGACGATGACGAAGAGGACGAGGACTGGATGTCCGAATTCATTGGTACATCGCAAGACCTCGACATGGCCTCCATCACCGGAACGGACACCAAGAAGGAACCTGAATCGGAAAGCAAGTCCCTCGACGACGACGATGACGAGGACGATCCATTTGCCGTCAACAAACCCGCACAAAAGCGCCGACGACGCAAGTCCTCGGAGCCTGAGGAGGACGACGACGATGACGAGGACGACGAAGAGGACGGCTTCATGGAAGCGCTCGAAGAAGCGAAGCCCAAGAAGCGCGCCCCTCCACGCAAGCGCCGTGCTGTGTCGAAGAAGTCGGACGACGAGGAGGCGCCCAAGCGTCGCTCTCCGCCCAAGCGTCGCGCCGTGAAGCGGAAATCCGAGGACTGAACGGCGTACCTGCCGGGAGGTGGTGATGCGTGGGCCGTGGACGGCACAACATCGCGCTCGCGGTTGGAATCGTGCTGCTGCTGCTTGCAGGCCTCGGTCGTGTGGGGTACACGACGGAAGGCGTGCTGGCCGACATTCCGGCTCCCCCCTCTGCGGATCGCGTCGTTTTCGCTTCAGACCCGCTCCCAGAGCATCCTGCTCCAGCGCTGTTTGACGTCGAGGCCACGGTCACTTGGGACCGTGATGACGTTTGGGTGGCGGTGGTGGATCAGGCGGAATACACCCGCTGTCAGGATGCCCCGGCCTCGTCCTTCTTTGGCATCTGCACGTCCAACGACCTGAATGCGGTCGCCATGGGCACGCCTGACCAAGCAGAGGAGGGCATGCAGTGGACCGTTTCCGAAGGCGTCCATTGGGCCGGATACGGAACCGTTGGTGCCCCGGCGGACGGGACCCTCGATTTGGAATGGACCGTTCACGCGCAACTCGACGGAGCCCCGACCGCCTTGCTTCTGCTTGTTGCTGCGGGACTGATCGTGTTTGGACGACCCCGTTTTGGTCACTCCACGTCTTCGTAGTAGGTCTGAACGGCTTCGTTTAGCGCCGCACCTGCAGCGCGTTCATCGATGGCCGTCGTCGTCCCGTTTCGTCGCAGCGCGCGGCCTTCTACCCACACGTCAAGGCAATCTGCACCGTTGAAGACCAGGTTGGCCACGTGACGGTTGTCGGAGCGGCCACGAGGATGCATCCGAATGTCGTCGAGGTTCCACGTGACCCAATCCCGGCTGCCGCGCGTGGCCATGGCAAAGGCCTGGTTTGCGGTCATCATCGTCGCGTCCCAATGGTCGTGACGTTGCACAAGGCTGGCGAGTCGTGCTTCGGCCAACACATTGAGCCCGGAACCGGAAGAGGCGGCACCGTCGGTTCCCAAACGCACGTCCACACCTGCCTCAAGGTAAGGGGGCAAGGAGAGGGTGCCACCGCAGGCGAGTTTCATGTTCGACGACGGGCAATGAACGGCGGTGGACCCTGCTTCGGCCATCATTCGAATTTCTCTTTTCTTCACCCATGAGGCGTGCGCGAGAACGGTGCCCTCGTTGAGGACACCGAGGTGGTGGAGGTGTTCCACAGGATAGCGGCCTGTGCGGTCATGGCAGTCTGCGATTTCCTTCCGTGTCTCGCTGACGTGAATGTGGATGCGAGCCTCGTGCCGCTCGGCCACGTCCACGGCTTTTTGCAAAGTTTCGTCCGAACAGAGGTACACGGAGTGTGCCGCAATGGCGTATTGCACGCGGTCGTCCGCATCGTTGGTC
>DUHJ01000187.1:3470-4181 GCA_013330925.1 Candidatus Poseidoniaceae archaeon
GGTCCACCGACCAAACCGCGCATGCCGGCGTCGTTGAGCACGCTCCCCGTCACTTCCGGATAGAAGTACATGTCCGCCGCAAAGGTGCAACCCGTGCGAAGCAATTCCGCAGCAGCGGCACGGGTTCCGGTTTCGACGTACGTCGGGTCGAGGCGTGCTTCCGTTGGGAAAATGGCCTCCTCGAGCCAGCGGTGCAGCGGGTATCCGTCCGAGAAATCCCGTGCGTTCAGTTGCATGGCCAGGTGCGTGTGCCAGTTTTGCAAGCTTCGTGTGACGAGGCGGTCACGGCCGTCGATGGTTTCGACGACGTCCTCGTCGCCCTTTGAGGTGGTCCACCGGCCGTCCGGGTGGAGCAACATGTCGCCTCGGTGGAGGCGTTGTTCGTCATCGACGAGCACCGTGTCCGTGTACCGGACCGGGTCATCGGACGCCGCCATGGTTCCGCGAGGCCGCGCGTCCACATGAAGCGTCGCCTTCGGTCAGGCAAGCAAGGAGCCAACGGGGGGACTCGAACCCCCGACCTCCTGATTACGAATCAGGTGCTCTACCAGCTAAGCTACGTTGGCGCGAGCCGAGCGGTGCACCCCTCGGTGATAAGACGAGCGGTGCGCGTTTCAACGCGGGTCAGGCGTGCCGAGGCTCGGCGTTTGGAAATGCAAAGCACTCGCTTCGAGGGACACGACCGCGGGCAGAGGCCGTCCAGCCATGAAA
>DUHJ01000100.1:0-197 GCA_013330925.1 Candidatus Poseidoniaceae archaeon
CGCCGCCGCCGTCACCGCCGTCGTACATGCCGAAGCCGACGCCGTTTTGCTGACCGTCTTCTCCGTCGCCTCCTGTGCCGCCGTTGGCGGAAATGACGCCGGTTGATCCCACGTTGAGGGTGTTGACCTGAACGTCAATGCTGCCGCCAGCCCCGCCACCGCCGCCCGAGCCTCCAGCTCCGGTGCCTCCGTTCGGT
>DUHJ01000100.1:467-5980 GCA_013330925.1 Candidatus Poseidoniaceae archaeon
TGCCGCCAGCACCGCCACCACCGCCCGAGCCGCCGGCTCCCGTACCTCCGTTTGGTGAGACGCCCGGGTCTCCGCCTGCGCCTTCGGCAAGCAAGGAGCCGTTGACGATCAAAGAACCGGCCCTGACGGTCAAGAGCCCTCCTCCGTGGCCGCCGTACGCGTCGCCGTAGTTGTTGTTGCCAGAAACGTCGCCTCCGGGGCTGCCCATTTCCGTGCCGTTCCCGTACGTTGAGCCGCCGCTTCCGCCGCTGGTCCCGCCACCGGCACCACCGGCACCTCCATGGCCACCGCCACCGGCGCCATCGCTGCGTCCGTTGACAGGTGTGGTGGTGGATGCCCCCGTCCCGGTTCCGCTGCTTGCGGCACCGTTCACCGAAATGGAGGTGCCAGTCTCGAGGATGATCTCGCGAGCAACGATGGTCAGGTTGGTCCCCGTCACGCTCCCGCACACGGCTCCATTGCACACCAAATGAAGCGTGTCAAAGGTGTTCAGACCGGTCCACTGCACGGCCGTGGAAACCTGCTGGCTGGTGTTTCCCGATTGTGGAGGGCCACCAAGCGTGGTTGTGAGGGCGAGGCCGTTGCTTCCAATGCTCATGTTCGTTGGCGTTCCCGTCAGGGTGCCGGCCGAAAACCCGTACACCGATTGCCCGGAAACCTGCACGGGTTCGAGGGTGAGGTTGACCTCACCTGATGCGAGGCCTGCACCCGGCATGGCATCGAAGGCGACGGACCCACTGCAACCCGAACAGAGTGAATTCGAGTGTTCGGTGCCTCCGTCTGAGAAGGTCGTCTCGGTTGAGTTCCACGCCGCAGATGGGTGGGCTGGTCCGTCCTCAAGGGCGGCCGGAACCATGGGCATCGTCAGGGCCGTGAGCATGAGCAAGGCGAACAGAAGGGCGTTGCGCATGGCGCCCGGTAGCCGTCATCACGTTTGATTGACGTGGTTCAATGGCTTGACCGGGTGGACAACATCTCTGCGAGGAAGCGACCCGTGTGGCTCGCTGGATTGGCCGCGACCTCTTCGGGGGTGCCGGTGGCCACCACGGTGCCGCCACGGCCACCGCCTTCCGGACCCAAATCGATGACGTGGTCGGCGCATTTTACGACGTCGAGGTGGTGTTCGATCACCACGACCGTGTGCCCTTTTCCACGGAGTTCAAGCAACACGTCCACCAATTTCTGGACGTCGCTGAAGGAAAGACCGGTGGTCGGCTCGTCCAGGATGTAGACGGTGTGCCGGTTGGGCGGACGGCGCAATTCACTGGCCAACTTCACCCGCTGCGCTTCGCCCCCCGACAAGGTGGTGGCGGGCTGGCCGAGCCGAATGTAGTCCAAACCGACGGCCGAGAGCGTGGCAAGGGTTCGGTGGATTTTGCGGTGGTTTGCAAAGAAATCCACCGCTTCACCGACCGGCATCTGGAGCACGTCGTGGATGGTCTTCCCTTTCCACGTGACTTCCAAGCATTCTCGGGTGTAGCGCTTGCCCTCGCAATTGTCGCAGGTGATCCACACGTCAGGAAGGAAATTCATTTCCAATTTGATGGAGCCGCCGCCCTTGCACGCTTCACAGCGTCCGCCTTTGACGTTGAATGAGAAGGTGCCTGGCGTGTATCCGCGTTCTTTCGCAAGGGTGGTTTTGGCGAAGAGGCCACGGATTTCATCGAAGACCTTCGTGTAGGTTGCGGGGTTTGAACGAGGGGTTCGTCCGATGGGGGATTGGTCGATGATGATCGCTTTGTCGACCTGATCCAATCCGTCGATGGTCTTGTGCTTCCCCGGTGTTGCATCCGCGTTGTGCAGGTGCCGTTGGAGGGCTGGAGCAAGGATGCCGGACACGAGGGAGGATTTGCCTGAGCCGGACACGCCGGTGACGGCGGTCAACAACCCGAGCGGAACGTCCACGTCGATGCCTTGGAGGTTGTTGTGTGTGGCGCCTTTTACGCGCAAACGTCGCCCCCGCTTGGCCTTCATGCGTTGTTCTGGCACGGCGATGCTGCGGCGGCCGGCGAGGTAATCGCCGGTGATCGAGCCTTTCGTGGCCATCACTTCTTCCGGCGGCCCGTTGGCCACGATGGCTCCGCCTTCCAGGCCGGCGCCGGGACCAAGGTCGCACAACCAATCGGCTTGGCGCAGCGTGTCTTCGTCGTGTTCGACCACCACGAGGGTGTTCCCAAGGTCGGACAATTCACGGAGGGTCTCCAACAAGCGTGCGTTGTCGCGCTGGTGCAAACCGATGGACGGTTCATCCAGAACGTACATCACGCCCGTCAAACGCGAGCCGATTTGGGTGGCAAGGCGGATGCGTTGGCTCTCTCCGCCAGAGAGGGTGTTCGCGCGACGGTCGAGCGTCAAGTAATCGAGGCCGACGCTGTCGAGGAAACTCAGGCGCGATTCGATTTCCTTGAGGATCTCGCGTCCGATGAACAGGCTGCGCTCGTCGAGGGATTCGGCGCTGTCCGCCCAGGCTTCGGGAGGACCAACTTCAGCATCGGGCCACCATGCACGGACCAACGCCAACGCTTCGTGCACCGCAGCCATCGAAATTTCTGGCAAGCGGAGTCCGCCGACCGTCACGCTTCGTGCGGCGCGGTTGAGTTTCTCCCCGGCACACGCAGGACACGGCAGGTCCGTCATGCAGGAAATCAACCGGGCTCGTGTGCGCTCAGAGGTGGTTTCTGTGTAGGTTTTCTCCAGACGTGCAATGATGCCCTCCCACGGCCTGTTCATTTGGTACACAGAACCGTTGTCGGATTCAAAGTGGAAATGGATGACCGTGGATCCTGAGCCGTGCATTAAGATGTCACGGTGGTCCTCCTCGAGGAGGTCAAAGGGGGTTCGAATTGGAATGCCGTAATGGTCCGCGACCTGAATCATCAGTCGCTTGTACCATGCCGGTGACATGGACTGGCGCCAAGGGAGCACGGCGCCTTGTTCGATGGTGAGGGTGCCGTCGACGACCAGGTCTTCGCTGAAGCGTCGTTGCACCCCAATGCCTTGGCAATCCGGGCAGGCTCCGAGCGGGGAGTTGAAGGAAAACACGCGAGGTGAAAGTTCGGGCATGAACGCGCCGTGATCTGGGCATGCGAAATCCTCGGACCAAGCGATGGTCTGACCGGATTCCGTCGATCGCGCTCGGCTTCCTTCGCTCAACTCAGCATCGTCTTCAGGAGCCTCCAAACTTTCGACATGGACGCTGCCTGAACCCAGACGAAGCGCTTGCTCGATGGCTTCTGTGAGGCGTTGACGGCGGTCCCTCGTGCAACGGAAGCGGTCGATGCGGGCATCGACGTCGTGCCGGTAGGCCTTGTCGAGGGTGGGTGGCGCCTCAAAATCAGCATCGTGACCGTTGACGCGCCCGGCCAGCAACCCCTGCTCAACCAGTTGGCGGAACAGGTCCGCATGCGTTCCCTTGCGTGCCCGGACAATGGGGCTCCAGATGGCCACAGCGTGCCCTTCGAGCTGCCAAAGCACGTCATCGACGATCTCCTGAACCGTCCGTCGTGCGACCTCACGGCCGCATTCGGGACAGTGGGGCTTGCCCACACGGGCCCAGAGCAAACGAAGGTAGTCCTGGATCTCCGTCACCGTAGCCACCGTGGACCGGGGGTTGTGCGAACCTTGCTTTTGGTCGATGGAAATGGCCGGAGACAGGCCTTCAATGCCGTCGCAATCGGCTTTTTTCATCTGCCCGATGAACTGTCGTGCATAGGAGGAAAGCGATTCCACATAGCGTCGTTGCCCTTCGGCGTACAGCGTGTCAAAGGCAAGCGAAGATTTGCCGGAACCGGAGACGCCGCTGACCACGACGAAGCACCCCCGAGGCAGGCGGACGTCGATGTCCTGCAGGTTGTGGGTCCGCGCTCCACGGACCTCAATCCATCCTGCATCGCCAAGGTTCGACATGGGCCTCAGCGGAAGTTTCGGTCAACGGTTCTTGAATCCCTGCCTATGGCTCAGGTCAAGAAAGGGACCGGGGCTTCGAACCGCACCGGTTCTTCGGACTCGGGGTGCAAGAATTCCAGCGCGAAGGCATGCAGGGCCACCCGACCCAGCGGGTCGGCCGTGGCGCCATGGAGGGCGTCGCCGACGATCGGGCAACCAAGTTTCCGCATGGCCATGCGGATTTGATGCCGGCGCCCGGTTTCGATGAGAAGTTCAACGTCGGCCACCAAACCGTCCTCGTCGAGGACCCGGTAATGTGTGATGGCCTCTCGTGCGCCGCGGAACCCTGACTTGACCTCCCGTACGTTCAGGTGACTGTCTTCGACGAGGTGGGCGACGACCGTTCCATGCGGGTCTTCGGGACATCCTTCGGTCAACGCGCGGTAGATGCGGTGAACGTCGCGATCGGCGAATTGCCGTTGCAGCTCTTCCTTGTGGCGGACGTGTCGTGCAAACACCATCACGCCCGAGGTCTCTCGGTCCAAACGATGGACAACGTGGACCCAAGCACGTTCGCCGTGGTGGGCTCGCACGTGCGCCACGCATCGGCCGTGAAGGGTGTCGTCTTCGAGTTTGTTCGTGGCCACCGACAACAGGCCTGCCGGCTTGTCAACCACCAAAATGGCGTCGTCCTCGAACAACACGTCCAACTTCGGGCCCTTCGGGCGCTTGAGCGGTGCTGGGTGCTGTTCAGACGCGGTGGTCCTGGCCACCACCTCCACCGTCTGGCCGGCTGAGAGTTCGGTTTTCGCCGCGTGGACTGAGGCTCCGTCAACATGCACGCGTCCTTGGGTCAGCATGCGCCGGAGGGTGCCGGTGGAACTGTCAGGATGGATGCGCCGAAGGGCGTCCATGAGGGTCTCACCGTCCTTGCCCTCCGTTCCCGGCATGCTTCGGCATCGGGGCTTGAGGGATGAGGCATCCGGTGGGTTTCGGTGTGCCCCATTTCACTTAACGTTGAAATATTCTGGCCGGTGATTGTTTCCGTCCGCCTGGACAGGAGATGAAACATGGCCGTCGAATCCGCAGAACACCACCACACCACGGTGGACTCGGGTCACGGCCAGTGCCATCGTCGTCGTTTCGATTGATGTCGATGCGTCGCCCTTGCCGGGCGACACCCACAGAAGGCCGAGCGCATCGTCGGATGCCGTGGCCTTAGTCTCGGGGGGGCATGGTGTAATGGAGAGCACAACAGGCTGCGAAGCTGTAGATCCGGGTTCGATTCCCGGTGCCCCTTCCACTCACAAACAGATGGAGTTGGGACAATGACGAACAACGATGCATGGGATGACGTGAATTGGGACTTGGATTTCGAGTCCTTCGAATGGATGGTGCACTTGGCGGCTTGCTTCAACCGCCATCTTCCACCGAACGCTCCATGGGCGGTGTGGCCAGACTGGTCCAGTGACATGCCGGGGTATGTGATCGATGATCATCGCCCGGGATGGCTCTCTGCCCTTCGCCTCGTTCACACTCATCCAAGAATTTCTGTCAAGGGAGACGCCGTCTCCGTGACCGATTCGATGGGCACAGCGAGGACCTTGGAGGACGTGGACGTCAGTTCC
>DUHJ01000222.1 GCA_013330925.1 Candidatus Poseidoniaceae archaeon
AAGGAGTACATCGCACGTGGGACGTACATCTTCCCACCACAACCAAGCATGCGTTTGATCAGTGACATCTTCGAGCATTGTGCTGAACACGTCCCGCGATGGAACACCATCAGCATCTCCGGTTATCACATCAGGGAAGCCGGTTCAACGGCGGCCCAAGAGTTGTCCTTCACGTTGGCCAACGCTTTGCAATACGTCGATGATGCCATCGCACGCGGTCTCGACGTGGATGCATTTGCTCCTCGCTTGTCGTTCTTCTTCAATTGCCATAATGATTTCTTCGAGGAAGTGGCGAAGTTCAGGGCTGCCCGTGTTCTCTGGCACGATTTGATGACCGAACGGTACGCGCCCAAGCACCCAAAATCATCGATGCTCCGCTTCCATACCCAAGTTGCGGGTGTTTCCCTCACCGCCCAACAGCCCTTGAACAACATTGCGCGCGTCACGATTCAAGCCCTGGCAGCGGTCTGTGGAGGCACCCAATCCTTGCACACCAATTCCTACGACGAGGCACTTGGCTTGCCGACAGAAGCCTCGGCCACGGTGGCCCTCCGCACCCAGCAGATCATTGCAGAAGAGTCCGGTGCGGCGGACGTGGTCGATCCACTTGGTGGATCTTACCACGTTGAACGGCTGACGTCCATGATGGTCGATGAAGTCAAGAATGAACTCGACATCATTGCAGGAAAAGGTGGCGCCCTGAAAGCGGTCGAAGCAGGCTATCAGCAGCGGGAAATCCACAAGGCTGCCTTCGCACATCAACGGTCGTTGGAGACCGGCACGCGACACATCGTGGGCGTGAACGTCCACACGATGGAAGAATCGACGTCACCTCCTGTGCAAACGATTGACGCTGATTTGGCCAAAGCTCAGGAGGCTCGACTCAAGAAGGTTCGAAGCCGACGTGATCAGCCTCGAGTTGAACTGGCGCTCACCGCCCTCAGGAACGGGGCTTCGGGAACATCGAACCTGATGCCCTTGGTGCTTGAAGCCGTCCGGTCAGAGGCCACCGTGGGTGAGATTTGCGGCGTGCTTCGTGACGTGTTCGGTGAGTACACACCACCAAGTGGATTTTGAGGGATGATCATGACGTTTGGACCGATTACGCTCGATCACATTGGGGTCGCTGCACCGCTTCTTGACACGGCCGCTCCATTTTGGACCCTCCTGGGACTCGTCCAAGGTGATCACGACGAACGGGTCGAAGACCAAGGCGTTGTGACCCGATTCTTTGCCACCAATGACCAAGGGACGCGACCTCCAGCTCGCATCGAATTGTTGGAACCGACCGGTCCAGACACGCCCATCGGACGCTTCCTTGAACGCCGTGGGCCGGGCGTTCAACAGGTCTGTTTCCGTGTCGGTGATTTGGACGGTTTGATCCGCCACCTTATGGAGAACGGCGTGAGGATGATTGACGAAACACCTCGCCAAGGGGCAGGAGGCATGCGCATTGCCTTTGTCCATCCCAAATCCACCGGCGGCGTGCTGGTTGAATTGGCCAGCCCCGGCCACGGAGCGTGAGCACCAACATGCCAGACGAGGTGCCGTTGGTGACGTTGGACAAGGTCAGCAAGCAATTCGGTGACGTGCATGCACTGGATGGCGTCACGACCACGATCGATCGTCACACAAGCACGGCCTTGATTGGTGGAAACGGCGCTGGGAAAACCACCCTCCTACGGATTCTTGCAGGCGTGTACCGTCCAAGCGAAGGCTCCGCAACTTTTGCTGACGGCGATTTGACGTTGCATCGACGAAGAATTGGCGTCATGACAGAATCAACCGGCCTGCACCTCCGGTTGACCGCTTGGGAGAACATACGGTTCCACGCCAGGCTGTTCGGAATTGACGACGGCCTTGCCCGGTCCCGCAGTGAATCACTTGCGCTACGGTTGGGACTTGGGGCAGCCCTCGACCGACGGACAGAAGGCTTTAGCCGTGGCATGCGGCAGAAGACGGCCTTGATTCGGTCGTTGGTGCACGAACCTGAGTTGCTGTTGCTCGATGAACCGACGGCTGGCCTGGACATCACCAGTGCCCGGGCGGTTCGTGCCCTCATCGAATCCTTGGTGGAAGACGGACGTGGCGTCGTTTGGTCCACCCACGACCTGACTGCAGCAACGATCTGCGACCGGGCTATGGTCATGCACAACGGCCACCTCGTCGCGGACGGCCAAGTCGGGCAATTGCTCGTTGACCATGACGCAGACGGCTTGGAGGCGCTCTACCTTCGCCTTACCAAAGAAGCAACGCGTGAATTCAAGGCAGGAATGGAGGTGTTGCCTTGAGTGCAATGAAGCGAATCACCACCATCGCACATCGCGAGTTGGTGGACTTTGCTCGGGATTGGCGGACCATTCTGACGATGATGCTCGTACCGCTTCTCCTCTTTCCATTGCTGTTCATCGGCCTCCCCTTGGTCATCGGTGGTGAAGCACAGGAATTGGCAGCCACCGAGGTGAAGGTGCTGGTCCGTGGTGACGATGTTCCGACCGACTTCCTCGACCTTTTGGAAAACAGGACCGTTGAAGTCATCCCTGGTCCTGCGGTGTCCAACCACAGCGTTGACGATCAGGCCGTACGAAACGGATCGCTTCACATGGTCGTCCAATGGAACCTTAGCGGAGAAGTCCACGAGGTGCACTTGCGTCATCTGTCAACGTCCAGTTTGAGTGCTGATGCAAGGCAACGTGTCCTGCTTTCCCTGTCGGAATGGGAATCCATTGAACGTGAGCAGCGGGTGAGCGAGGCTGGTCTCAATGCATCCACGACGCTGAATCCTCTTCGTATCGATCCAGCGTCAGAAGATCTGGCCTCTGAAGGTGAAGTGCAAGGGTGGCTGTTGTCCTCCTTCATCCCACTGATCTTGACCATGTGGGTGGTGACAAGTGCCATCCAGCCCTCCATCGACATGACCGCAGGCGAGCGGGAGCGTGGTTCCCTCGAAGCCCTGCTCTGCGCACCCGTACGACGTTGGGAATTGCTTGCTGGAAAATGGGCGGCAGTGTCCACCATTGTCCTTATCGGCGTGTTGTTGCAACTTGGCGGGTTGATGTTTGCCCTGACCTTCCTCGCCGGCCCATCGCTTCTGTCCACACCAGACGTGGGTGCATTCGCCCTTGTGTTGTTGACCGTCGCCGTGTTCGCCTTCTCGGTGATGGTCGTCGCGAGCGAACTGGCCCTGGCCATCCGTTCAAAATCCGTCAAAGAAGCCGGCGCATTGCTGGCGCCTGCCAGCCTTGCGGTCATCGTCCCAGCCGTTTTGGTTCAAGTGATCAACCTCGATGGCGTCGAGGCATTTTGGTTCGCGGTCCCCGTGGTGAACGTCTTGTTGGCCATGCGGGAATTGTTGCTGAACCAAGTTGACCCCGTGCACACCCTGATTTGGTTGTCCACCACGGCCACGTACACTGCATTGGCCCTTTGGTATGCCCAACGGCAATTCAACCGTGAGGACTTGGTTCTGAGTCCTTCGTGAATCGCAGGCGAATACTCTAAGAATACTCGACTCGACCCAAGGCCATGCCGAAGGTGTCGTTGGACATGCCCATGGAACTCAAAACGGACCTTGAGCGCCATGTTGGCGATGAAGGAAAGTTCGTCAGTCTGGCGGACGCCATTCGGACGGCCTGCAGAAAGATGCTGGATCATTTGGATGACGTTGATCGACGTGCCGGCCGACGTGGAGGTGAGGCGTGATGGTCAACAAAGACGAAGCTGAACGGGCGGTTCGCACCTTGCTCCGCTACCTCGAGGGCGATGAAGGTCGTGAAGGTACGGAACGCACACCCGAACGCGTCATCGAAGCATGGGATGAAATCTTCTCGGGCTACCAAGGCGACGCATCCTCCATCCTCACGGCCACCTTCAACGGAGAAGGGTACGATGGAATTGTGCTTCTGAGCAACATCGAATTCCACAGCACTTGCGAACACCATCTCCAACCGTTTTCTGGCCATGCGCACGTGGCCTACATTCCTGTTGAACGAATCGTTGGCATCAGCAAATTGGCCCGGTTGGTCGACCTTCATGCACGACGGTTGCAGAATCAGGAACGCATCACCAAGTCCATCGCCGACGACCTCGAATCGCACCTCCAACCGCTCGGCTCCGCCGTCATCCTGGAAGCACATCATGGATGCATGCGTTGCCGTGGGGTCATGAAGCAGAATGCGACCATGACCACGAGTGCCATGCGTGGCGTCTTCTTCGAAAAAGCAGAAGCGAGGGCCGAAGTCATGCAATTGATTCGAAGGGCCGACCCCTGAGGTGATGACCTGACCACGTACCCCATCGTCGAAATATTCCACTCCGTGCAAGGAGAGGGGTTTCATGCTGGACTGCCCCACGTGTTTGTCCGCTTTGGCAACTGCAACCTTCGATGTTCGTGGTGCGATACGGATTTCCTCACCTACGATGAGGTGCACATCGACGACATCGTGGAACGCGTGTTGGCGTTTGGATGCAATCGCGTGATTTTCACCGGCGGAGAGCCGGCCCTACAGGACCTCCAAACGATCGGCAAACGCCTCAAGGATGCTGGGTGCACCTTGTCCATTGAAACAAACGGAACCGTGGCCGTGGACCCGATCATCGATTAGGTGTGTGTATCTCCAAAAGACCAGGTGTATCCAGACGTCGCCATTCGCCAAAGGGAGGGTGATGAATTGAAGGTGGTCTACGTTGGGCAAGACCTCGCCATGTACGACGAACTGCGGAACGGTTTCACGCACCACTTTTTGCAACCCTGCTACATCGATACCTCCTCCGTTGAAGACAACGGTCGTTCCTTTGCCGACGTCGAATCGATCGTCAAGGCAGCACCAGGATGGAGGCTCTCCCTCCAGACCCACAAATGGATGGGTGTCGACTGATGATCCCGCCTGCCGTGATGGCACTCTCGGGTGGCATGGACTCCACGTGCCTCCTTCTTCGCCTGCTCAAAGAGGGACATCACGTCACGGCCTTGGGCATTGATTACGGTCAGCGGCACAGTAGGGAATTGGAATTGGCCCAACGCAACGTGACGCATTTGCAAGCGCTTGGCCACCACGTGACGTTCGATCTTGTGGATCTACGTAGCGCGATGGCCACCCTTGATTCCTCCCTGACCAATCACGCATCGGTCATGCCCGAGGGCCATTATGCAGAGGAACAAATGAAGCAAACCGTGGTACCGAATCGGAACGCCATCTTCAGTTCCTTGCTGTTTGCCACCGCCCTCAGCCTGTCAAAGGAACACGCCGGTCAAGCAAGGATTGCCCTTGGCGTGCACAGCGGAGATCATGCCATTTATCCCGATTGCAGGCCCGAATTTTATGCCGCCATCGAACACGCGTTCAAAGTGGGGAATTGGGACGCAGAGCACGTGAACTTCGACTTGCCCTACCTCCACAAGGACAAAGCGGGCATCCTTGCCGATGGATTGGAATCTTGCAAAGCCCTTGGCCTGGATTTCGACGAGGTCTTGGGCAACACCCTGACCTCCTATGCTCCCGATGAACAAGGACGATCACTCGGAACCACAGGATCGGACGTCGAGCGCGTCCTTGCCTTCCATGACATCGGCCGAATCGATCCGATCGAATACGTGAAGCCGTGGGACGAGGTCTTGGCCAATGCCTTGGCGTTGAGGAAAGCACACGAAGGGGATGCTTCATGACGTCCAAGACAGAATCTGAATGGCGGGAGATCCTCTCTCCGCTCGCCTTCCACGTGACCCGCGAGGGCGGTACAGAGCGACCGTATACGGGTGCCTTGCTTGGAGAAACCCGTGCAGGCGTCTACAGGTGTGTGTGTTGCGAGCATCCGCTCTTCCGCTCAGAATCGAAGTTCCACAGCGGCTGCGGTTGGCCGGCCTTCCACACCGAGGAAGCGCAAGCCAACATCGTCCGTATCGAAGATAGGTCGCATGGCATGGTCAGGGTGGAGGTCCGATGCTCGGTGTGCGACGCGCATCTCGGACATGTGTTCAACGATGGACCGCGGAAGCACGGCGGAGAACGCTATTGCATCAATTCCGTGTGCCTGACGTTTGAGGAGGACGAAGCATGACCACAACAATTCGTCGATGGGTGGAAACAGACACTGGACACAGGGTCCCAAACCACAGCAGCAAATGTGCACACCTGCACGGCCACAGGTACCGTTTCGAGGCAGAGGTCAGCGGTGAATTGGTTGGAGACCCAGACGCATCTGATGCAGGCATGGTCCTCGACTTTGCCGATGTATCGCGCATCCTGACCGAAGAAATCCACGACGTGGTGGACCACGCCTTCCTCGTTCAGGACACCGATGCCGAGGGGCGTGCCGCCTGTGAAGCGATGGGGCCAGGTCATCGAACCGTCGTCCTCCCCTTCCCGCCAACGGCCGAACACCTTGCAGCATGGGCGTACGCCCGTGTGGCCAAGGCCTTGGCCGTGAGCTACGGTGACCGTCTATACCTCGAAGCGCTCCATGTTCGTGAAACGCCCAAATCATGGGCCACGTTCAGGCCTTAGTCGTCTTCGGGTGACGGCAGCCGTCGTCGTCGATGCTTGGACCACGACTCGTCCCCAGCAACCCGTTGCAATGCGGTGGTGGCATCGAGGTATGCGCCGATCAAACGCGTGAGTTCTTCGTCGGACGCACCGCCTTTTGCAGCTTGACGGATCAGCACCTGACGTACGCTCATGCGTCGTTCATCTAAACCGGGCAACACATCAGCAAATTGCTCGATGCTTTCGCGGTACGCCCGTCGCAAGCCCGGTTCGTTTCTGACGTTGATGGGAACCACATCGGGCAAGGCCAGATCACTTCCTTGACGGTTCAACACCCTCGTTCGATGCAGTTCGTAAAGGAACAACGTCACGGCGTGGCTGAGGTTGGCGATGGGATAACCCTCCCACGTCGGGAGGGTGGCCAACATGTCGCAGCGGTCAAGATCTTCGTGGGACAGGCCCTTGCCTTCTTCGCCAAACACGAGCGCGACGTGCCCTTCTCCTTCTTCCAAGCGTGAGGCCAAATCCCACGGGTACAGAAAATGGCGAAAGACGGTTTTTCGTCCAAGCTCTCGCTTGCCCGAGGTCCCAACCACAAGCGTGGTGTCGGACACCGCTTCTTCGAGGGTGGTGTGAACCGTGGCGTTGTCGAGGATTCGGCCAGCGTGCTTTGCCCGGCTCCGGGCTTCGTCGTCGACGTCACATTGTGGATTGACCAACCGCAATCGGTCGAAGCCGTGGTTCAGCATACCTCTGCATACGGCGCCAAGGTTGCCTGGATGTGACGTTCCGACGAGCACCACCGTCAACCGATAAGCGTCGGTCGGCAACGGGATGTCACTTCGCTGGCCCATTCATTCAACCTCCTTGATGACCTTGGCCAAGACACGCGGATCGATGGGTGCGTAAATGAAGGCAATGAAACCACCGTTCTCGCGATCGGGCATCGGTATGGAACGCTTCTTGAGGCCCACTTGTTCGCGCAGTGAAGCGAACAAGCGTTCCAAAATGGAGGCCTCATCAGCATGAACGCTGACTGGGTCTTGCGTCCAGTCGACGCGAATTTGAGCCATGGACCGACCTCAGTCGGTTCGGCGCAGGCGGTAGCGGGTGACGTAACCGGCGATCCAGTTGCGGAGTTTCTTGGAGTCCACGTCGGTCAATTGCTGGACCATACGCTTGTTGTGGTCGAAGTCCGCGGTGAACTTCTCACCGTGTTGCTCAACGAGCTTGATGGCGCGGATTTTGATGAAACTTGGTCGAATGTTGCCCATGCAAATCACTCCTGTGCGAGGGTTACCTCGATGGGGAAGTCAGGCTCGTCGTGACGCGTCACTTGGAGCTTGATTTTCCGGGGAGGGTTCTCAATGCCACGGGCCCAGATGTGCTCGTTGACGGACGGGTCGATGTAAATCTCCTCTTCAGGAGCGACCTTGAGGTGACGGATGACCTCATTTCGGATGATTTGGATGGCGCGTGGTGCACGCTTGTATCGGGTGATGTTCCACGCGTTGCGCAGAGGAACGGTGAGTTCGGAAACGGCTGCTCGGACCATGGGTTCACCTCAACGCTGGAGTTTGCTTCGGCGCCAGTGGTGGCGCTTGGGATGGCTGACCATCTTGCGGTTCGTCTTGAGCATCACCCAGACAGGAACACGGCGGTTCTGCTTGCCGACCTTCATCAGGCGGGCCTTCTTTGCTGTTGGCTTGATCTTGGACATGATATCACCTCAGTACTTGTCCAGGCCGGGGTAGGCCTCGATGGCTTGGGGAAGCACCGCGTGGGCCACTTCGTCCATGATTTTCTGACCGGCGCCTGTGATAACGCGGCCCTTGTAGAGCATCTGCTCACCGTCGACGCTCTCGGTCGGCTTGAGCTCGACCAGTTCGACCAATCCTGCGGCTTCGAGTTGCTGCATGGCGGTACGGATCACGTGTCGCGAGCCGGCGGCAGGGGTGTTCGGCATGGATCCGTTGTCCTTGTAACCGCCGAAGGCTTGGGACAGCGCGGTGATGCCGATGGGGCCTTGTCGTGCAACCTTGCGGAGCACGGCAGCCGCGCGGAGATGCCACCAGTTGGATTGCGTGGGGGGGCGCTCGCGGGTCACGCCAGTCTTTGCGTACGCGGCCCATTCAGGTGCGACGATGGCTTCGACGTCACCCAGCCGGTCGGCCAAAGCAGGGATGAACATGTCCGTGGGAACGTCGTGATACGTCGTCATTGGAACACCGAGCAATCGGGCGACCGAACGCCCCTATATCAAGGCGACGGGGCACCACCGGCACGCGTCGCCCCTGTTGCATGGTCCGGTGAACATGTTCTTGAACGGTGGGATGGACCGAAAGCCATGAGGAAGGCTTTGGCTCAGAATCCGAACCTGCTTCGGACCTTGCTCGGTCTCTCTTTCACCCTCATCTTCATGCTCTCCTACGCCGTGTACGCGAACACCATCGACACGGCATATTACACCTACACCACCGAGGCAACGGTGACAGGGCAATCCAGCGATGATGGGTTGCAATTTGATCGCGTCCACGATGAAAGCGCGGACACAACAACGTGGTCGGCCAACGTGACCATTGACCGAAACAACCTGACGTGGGTCAACGTCACCGCAGAGGAACTTGCCCCCGGGGCCAGCCTTACGGTGTTTGATGCTGCAGGACTTTGGACGCACAGCCTCCTCGGCGTGGAAGATGCCAGGGACTTTTCATGCGCCGAGGACTGCCGTCAAAATGAATCCACGACGCTCGCGGAAACCGGTGGCGTGGCCGTGTACCGCGGACTTGCAGTGACTGGACCCGGGACCCGCTCCAACGGAACCGTGGTGGCGGAGAGTCTGGATGAAGCCACGGACATGGCCGCAGAGATCGTCAACAACCGTCACGGTTCGGCCGTGTTGCGGGTCACC
This sequence comes from Candidatus Poseidoniaceae archaeon, assembly GCA_013330925.1. Lineage (GTDB taxonomy): Archaea > Thermoplasmatota > Poseidoniia > Poseidoniales > Poseidoniaceae > MGIIa-L3 > MGIIa-L3 sp11892u. The sequence continues at coordinate 9,394 of DUHJ01000222.1, forward strand.
ATCGTCGAACCAGGAAACCGCAGCACAACACCCGCCCTCTCGATTGAGATGGTCAACGAAGCCCTTGCTGAGGTCGTGCCCTTCGACGTCGACGTGGCGTCTGAATTCGTCTGGGCCTTGACGGCG
>DUHJ01000008.1:0-1664 GCA_013330925.1 Candidatus Poseidoniaceae archaeon
CCACATCACCTACACCGACGCCGACGACCCGGGAGCAGGTGCCGTTGGCGACCTCATCGTGACGTGGTCGGGTCAAGCCGCCCGCGTCTTGCCGCTCCAAATCGCAGCAGGGGCCCAGCAGACCAACCTCACGCTCGAAGCGCCCAACAACCCGCTCGAGGAAGGGGATTTGCGTGTGGAGGTGGTCCTTTCAGGTGCCCATGGTGCCCAGGCGTTGGCCTCGCTGGAACGGGAACTGAGCCTGACGCCACCCAACATCGAAGCGGCCGTGCTGTGCGACGAGCGTGGCTCGGCCGAAGAATTGCGCTTCGGCATGGAAGTCTGGTTTGGAGCACGTGTCATCAGCAGCCGTCCCCTTCAGGAAGCGGTGGTGACCATTGAACAGGAAGGGTGGCGCTCAACCGCGCCACCGTGGACGCAAGGTGAGACCGAAACCTCACCGTCCACCTCCTGTGCTTCACAGATTCCAGACGACGAACACGCCAAGTGGTTCCGACTTCGTCCTGACCGGGCTTTCGTCAACGGAGAAGCCAGCGTCGGTCTCAGGGCGACCGACATTGACGGGGCCAGCACCCGTTCTGTGCTGGACCTTCTTCTTCGCCATGCGCCTCCAGAGATTGGAGCGGTCACGGTCAACACCACAGGCACCGCAGGTGACCCGGTGACGTTGACCGCCGATTTGACCGACCTCGACGGCGTATTGGGAGTGGCGTGTCGCTTGACCGTCCGCGACGAGGAAGGGGCCGTGGTGCACGACGGCGATGCCCGCGTGGTCGCTTTCACGGAAGAGGAGGCGGAACTGAGCGCAACCTGGCTGTCCGTGGGGACGATCAACGGAACGCTGGTTCAGAGCCTGCGCTGCGTCGACGTCGACAACGAATACGACGAGATTGACGTGCCCATCGAACTCGCACCAGCCGACAGGACTTCGGAAGAAGATCCGTCAGACGGTCCAGCTGAGGCCGGTTCGGAAAGGACGCCCGTTTGGATGTTGGCCGTACCCCTCCTGCTTCTCGTGGCCTTGGTCACGGCCTTCTTTGCCCGCTCAAAGCCTGAGCCACTCGACGAAACCTCAGGTGCTGGCATGAGCGAAGAAGCCCAGGAGGCCTTGTGGGGTGAAGCATCCGATGCACCCGCTCCAGCGCTTCAACGTCCGGAGGGTTGGTCGGTTGAGCAGTACGCCGCTTGGCTCGATGGACCGCAGCCAGAAGGGTGGACGGAGGAGGCCTGGTCCTCCTTTGTGGAGGAGCAATCCGCCCTCAATCAATGACGGGCTCGCAGTGCATTCTTTGGCTTCGGAACGGTTGACTGCGGGCCTTATGCGGCGCAGTGGTGCATTCATTCGGAGAAATGGTTATAACTTGTCTTGGCGAACGAACAAATGGAGGAATACCTCATGGGAGATAAGAAGTACTTCGTACTGATGGAAAATGGAAAAGATACGAGCCAAGTGTTCGCGAGCAAACAGCCCCGCGGCGCCGCCCTCAAGGCAGCGACGCGTGGACACACGGACATTCGCCTGCGCGAGCGCGGGACGAAGCGTGTGCACGTGTTCACCGGCTCGATCTCGATGGTTGCCAAGCCCGCCAACGGGCCAGCCTGGCTTCCTGACAAGATCAAGAAGGCCAACGTCAAGAAGCAAGGCATCGAGCACCTCGACTGAG
>DUHJ01000008.1:1992-7668 GCA_013330925.1 Candidatus Poseidoniaceae archaeon
GAGCACCTCGACTGAGGTCCTCGTCCGCGTTTCTACGCCTTAACCCCTCAGGGTCGCCCGCCCTGCCTGCGCTGCGGCGCAAGGCAGGGCTCAATTCCACACCTCATATGTACTCGTGCCTTTTCGGCCGTTCATGGCCGAACTGTACATGGCGCGAACCTGCCGTCACGGCATCCTACGTGTTGTCGGTGGCGAACCGTGGCACCACTCGGGTGATGTGCTCATCACGCCCGCCAACAATCGCCTCTCTGGCCGCGAAGGAATGGACGCTCGCATTCACGCGGAAGCCGGTGAAGAGATGACCCAGGCCACCCGGCAGATCTGCTTGGACCAAAGGAAGATCAACGCTCCCCCCTGCGCCGTGACCACCAACGTGGTCACCAGCCCCTTCGGACTCAGCGACCGCTACAAGCACGTCATTCACGCCGTCGGGCCCGATTGCCGCCGTCCGAATCAGGACGAGCGACGTCGTGATTTGCTCCCGGAAACCTACGCCAACATTTTCGCGACGCTCGACACCTTGGGCGATGTGCGACACATCGTGTCCCCCCCGATATCGATGGGCGTGTTTGCCTACCCTCACCGCGAAGGAGCCAAGCTGACCCTCGACATCATCCTGTCCAAGCTCGACGGGGAAGAGGACCCAGGGTTCAACGAGTACACCTTGGTGGTCAAGGACCGCAATTTCATCATGAACATGCGCACGGTGTACCGTGAGAACGAGGACCAGTTCCCCGGTATGGACACCACCACGGCCTGAGGTGGGCACGTGGCGGTTCTGGCCGATCTTGTCGATGCCAGCCTCGCAGGTCGTGCGTCGTACGACCGCGCCGTCCTGATTGGCACCAATTCCCGTTCGCTCCTTTCCGCGTTGGAACGTCTGCCAGCGTCCATGCCGCGTGCGGTGTTGACCAGCCAACGCACGGTCATGGAAGCGGTGTTGGCCTCTGGTCAACCGTGCACGCTCCTTGAACAGCGTCTGACCTCACAGCGGCTCGGACTGTTGACCCATCTTCATGACCTTGTCTTGCAGACCGTTGGTGAGCACCTCGCCTCGCGTGAGGAACGGTACCTCGTCATCCTCGCGGATCCGATTGAGGGCGTCCTCGACGTGGACACGGGTTCGCTCGATTCCCACAACCTCGTCTCCCTGGCGGAGGAAGCAGACGTCGAACTTGAGGTGCTGACGGCGGCCATCGGGTTGGCCCGACAGATCGCCGATCGCGGCCGTGAGGGGCATGCCATCGGTGCGTTGTTTGGAATTGGGAGCCTGCCGTCCATGCGACGTCATTCGAAGGCCTTGGTGCTCAACCCGTTCAAAGGCCATCCCGTGGCACGACGCGACATTCTGCGTGAGGACACCCACGAGACCATCTTGGAATTCGCATGGTTGGACGGAGCGATCCTGTTCAACCGGGCCGGTGTCGCCAGCGACGCGGGTCGATACATCCAGGTGACGACCGACGTCCCGCTCCACTCCGGTGAAGGAGGCCGGCATTTGGCCGCCAAGGCCCTGTCCATTCAAGCCGCCGCACTCGCAATTTGCGTCTCCAGCGGGGGGCGCATCAGCGTCTATTGGCGTGGGCGTACACGCTACAGCATTCAGGTCAGTTGAGCCCTTCCATGCGGGCCACGGCCTCGGCCATGTTCAATTCACCACGAGCCACCTCGAGGGCCAGCGTGGAAGGCAAGGTCAGCCGTCCTTCGGTCCATTCCCTGCTTCGGCGTTGGACGTCACGCACCATGCCCTCCCAACGCGGATCGTCGGGCACCAACCCCATCGGTCGGCCTCGGAGACGATGAATTCGACGCGCTGCGCCGATGTGGTCGTGACGGGCCAAGCCCTTGGAGGTGCGTCGTTCGTCGACGAGTTCAACGGCATGGCCGGTGTCGACGAGGTCCCGAAGGATCCTGTTGCGCACGCCCGGGTCACCGTCACCCACGCGCACCAACACCGGGCGGTCGTCGTGGGCTTCGCAGAGCCCCTGAACCACGCGACCCACGTCGTCGGGTCGATCCAATTGTTCGGCTCCTTCTTCGCGCCCGTCAACGGACCAGACCACGCCGGGCCTTGGTCCCGGGTCCACCCCCACCACCACGCGGCGTTGTCCCGTGCTGCCGCTTGTGCCGCGAAGGGCCTTCGCCAGATCAGCTTCCAGATGGGCGGGTCGAAGGCCGACGTCGTCTCCTGCCTGCTCCGCTGCGGTGGTCAGCACGACGGCCACGTCGTGAGGGACTTCTTCGCCCGTTTCGAGGTGGCATGGACGGTGCCCTTGCTCACGAAGGAGGATCAGCACGCGGTGCACCCACGTGAAATCAGCGCTTCGTACGCCGATGCGGGCCACGCTTCGGCCACGGTGCTCAGGGATTTGAAGGACGTCCCGCCGCCTGCTTTCCTCGGACATCATCAAAAACCCATGACGACGTTCTTCGCACATGGGCACCGGAAGTGCATACGAACGTGAACTGCTGCATGTGCTGGCAGGAAGCCCCGACGGCGTCCATGCTGTCACCCGTTCGTGCACCCCTGAGGAACGCGTGCGCATGCGCTCCATCCTCGAGGCTCCTTTCTTGGTCGTTCGAGCGCCAGGAAGCGGCACTGAAGGCACCGGAGATTTGCTCGTGCTTCGAGGTGACGCGGCTTTCCCCATCGAGGTGAAGTGCAGCCGAGAGCGGCGCATCTACCTCTCGGGTCGCACCTTGCTGCAATACGAAGCACTGGTGGCGACGGGAGAGCGCACGGGATTGATGCCGCTGTATGCCTTCAGGTTGAAGGGGACACGCGGCGATTCTTGGCGCATTTTCCGCGTGGAAACGTCGCACGTCAGCGGTCACATGGAACGCCTTGTGGCGCACGTGCCCACGCTGCCGCTGACCGGGCGTGGGCGCCCTCATCTGGATTGGGATCAGGGTCTCCCCCTGAATCGGTTCGTTCACCTCTTGAGCACCTTTGCGACGAGGAAGCCTTCGCTTGGTGTCCCCTCTTCCATGGCCAACGCCCCTGCGCTGGACGGGGGCTCGACCATGGACGTGGTGGCTTCGTTGCTCCGCGCACGAACGATGTAATGCGTATGTGCATACAAGGATTCCTTGTCTTCAATTTGAATCAAATTGTTTGAGAATTTCATTGGGCAAATTCTTCCTCAAAGGACATCTCCGTCATCCTCGAGCCCCGCCAACAACCCTTCAGTTAGCTCCTGAGCAAACTCCATGCTTTCTTTCCAGCGCCGCCTTTGACGTCGGTATCCAAAACTGATGAAAGGCACAAACAGCAAGGCCGAAAAGAGGCCGATGAGGTCTGGATTGAATAACGTCACAGGGTACAATAAAATCAAAATTCCAATTTGTAGGTAAATCGTTGACGCTGCCCGATCGAACCAAGTGAATATGCCCCCATTAGTTTCCTCAACCATTTCCCCCCATTGGAATTCTTCCCCGCAATGCGGGCAAGCAAAGCGTCCTGGCCCCGCATCAGCCAGGTCCACCTTTCGGTTGCAATGTGGACACTGGATGACGACCATGAAGTGGGATATTTGGGAATGCTCTAGATAAGGCGATATCCGTTGTGGCTTTCATGTCGCAAAGGAACTGATTCCGATTCCCACACCACCGAGATCATCGGCGTGGTCGTCTTGGGCGACACCACCACGGCGTCTTGGAACGACTGAGCACAACGTCAGAGCAGGTACGGCAGGGCGATCATCAGCACAAGCATACCAAAGAAGCCCAGCGACGTGAGTCCTGTGGCTTTCGACGCCATGTGAGCCGTACGCAACCCGCTGATGCTCCACATGTTGAGCCGCCGGCCCAAGCGCGCAATGCCTTCCAACAGACCATGCGTGACGTCCCTGAACATATGGCCCCCGTCGAAAGGAACCATCGGAATGAGGTTGGTGAATCCGAGCAGCAGGTTGACCCAGATGAGCCAGAAAAAGAGGTTGACGAGGATCAGCATGCCGTCGATGCCGAGGACGTTGGCCACCACGCCGTCACCCGCCACCAAGAAGCCCTCTTCGATGGGATGGATGGCGACGCCTTGGAGTTCGAAGGGGACGAAGATCAGCCTCAGGGCGTGAATGGGTGTTGCGACAAGGCGCTGGGCGAGGCCCGCCTCGACGTTGGGGGAAAGCGGACCGGCCAGCCGATCGATGCCCACGGTTCCGTCCGCCACTTGCTGCACGCCGAGGAAAGCATCTCCGGTTTCGATGCCGTTCGCATCAAGCTGAGCCTCGCTCCATCCTTCTTCTGCGAAGTGTTCGCGTTTGTCGCTCAACCACGCTTCGGCGGTTCTGGTCTCACCGTCCAAATTCACCACGGTCAAGCTCACCGTGGTTCCCGCCTCCAACGTGGCAAGGGCTTCGGTGAAGGAGCCGTCGTCCACGATGACCATGTTGTCAATGGCCACAATCCGGTCCCAAGGCTCCAGTCCGGCTTCTTCGGCTCCGGTGCCCACGACGACGCCGCGAATGTGCACGCCCTCCTCAGCCGCGGCGAATTGGCTGGCGAGGCCACCCAACAACAGTAGGAGGATCATGGCGGCGAAGATGTTGGTCGCTGGGCCCGCAGCAAACATGCGCAAGCGCTCTCGTCGGGGCGCTTGCAGGAGCTCTTCGGATTGCGGCTCGGCAAAGGCACCGAGCGGCAGCGGGCCGAGCTGCAGCAGGCCGAAGGCGCGCACCCGCATGCCGTGGCCGCGCGCCAGCAGGCCGTGGCCGAATTCGTGGATGATCAAAGCCACGATGAAGGCCAAGGCGCCCCATCCCAAGGGAATCACCGGGTTCAGACCCGGGATGGCCACGAGTTCCGAGGGAGGTGGCGGTTCGGTGGTCGTGCCTTGCGTGACGGTGAGCACGAAACTGAGGACCACAAGCAACCCGGCCAGCAACATCGTGCTGACGCAAACCCACGTGGCGACTTCACCGTAGGCCCGCCAGAATTTGCGAGGCTTCGCCACTTTCTCCAGCAGACCCAAGCCACGTGAGGTCCGAACCATCAGCACGAAGCCGAGGGCCCGCGACGCATTCCAGCGGTCCAAAGTGCCGTTGGCTTCCCAGCGCCTGAGCATCGCCCACCACAGGAGGAAGGCGAAGAGCAACCACCGCCAACTGAAGTCGACGGCGCCCCACGTGCTGGCCACGCCCTCCCCTTCGCACGGTGTGCTATGAAGCCCTGTGCCGCGGCCGTCGTTTCCTTGAAGAGGGGTGGAGGACAGCAAAAGGCATGGCGATGGAGCCCCGTCGGATTGAGCGATGGCTCCGTGAAGCCTATCCAACCCAACAAGTCCATGACCGCGTCGAGTGGCACGCCGAGGGAACCATGACGCAGTGTTTCGTTCGTCTGGACGACCGTGTGGTCCTGCTTCATTTGGAAGGCGAAGGGGAACGTACCGTGCTCAAAGGTCGATTGGAGATCCCATTGGACCTGTGGAAGCCAGGTTCGACCCAAGCCACGCCTTCGCCTCGGGCTGGCATTCGCTTCCGGCACCGAACCAACGAGATCACCTTCAGCAACCGAGCCGGCCGCGCGCCTGAGTACGGGCGGAATCTGGTCGAGCGTTGGCTCACGGAAATGCGGACGGCATTGACGCAGCCCCGAACCCAGACGCAGCAACTCTCAGGCCTTCGCGCAAGCCTGACGCGCGTTCAGAAGCAATTGGAAACCGCAACCCTTGAACCT
>DUHJ01000005.1:0-183 GCA_013330925.1 Candidatus Poseidoniaceae archaeon
GGCTTGTCGTCCTCGGTACGGTGTTCGTGCTCGTCGCCATCCTTGGCCTGTTCGCTGCCTTTGCACCAAAGCGCGTTCGCAAGGTCGAGTGAACCCACCCCCGTCGGACGCATAATGCGTGCGTCACGATGAACCTTCATATGCGAAGAGTCGCGGGTGTGGTTCCTCCTGAGGCCGTGGGGG
>DUHJ01000005.1:468-6226 GCA_013330925.1 Candidatus Poseidoniaceae archaeon
CATATGCGAAGAGTCGCGGGTGCGGTTCCTCCTGAGGCTGTGGGGGCCGTCCGGTAACGGCAGGAGAGGTTGTGGGGACCATGCCGGAATTGAAAATCCGCATTGAAACAGACGAATACATCTACGAAGAGTACATCGAAGCGTGATCAAGCTTCTTTGGAAGCCCACGAACGAGGGTACACCTCGGTCGTCATGACCACCGTTTCTGCCTTGGCCACTTCGCCATCGGACAGGCCTTGAATGGAGGTGCTGTCAACGCTCAAACGCATCAGGGCGATCAGTTCGCCCTTCAGCGACATGGCCGCCACCAACGAACCGGCGGTCCAACCACCGTCCACGGACACCACACCAGGTCGCATCAGCGGGGCGCCATGAGCCACGGCGCCCACCGCAGCGTCCCGCACCACGACCCTTGGCAGGTCTTCCGCTAGGATCTCGATGGGGTGAAGCAGACGCAGCAAGGCCTCACTCTTCCCTTCAGAGGACCAAAGCCAATGGGCATCGGCCACCTGTTGCAGGGTTGCAGACGCGCTCAGGTCGAATCGGCCAGAAGCCGAGCGGCGAAGTTCGATCAGCTTGACCGGTCGGTCGAGCAGAAGACCAAGATCGCGGGCCATGGTTCGAATGTACGTGCCCGCTTCGCAGGCCACTTCGACCACGATGTGCGTCGGGCTTCGGTTGAGCAACACCAATCGCTCGATGCGTCGGGTCCGGACCTGAACCTTGACCGCAGAAATCTCGGGAGGGACGTTATAGACACGTCCACGGAGACGGGCGAGTGCGGCTTCCAGGGCCTCGTCGTCGATCGCTTCGGGAACGTCAAGCACGGCGATGTAGGTCTTGTCGTGGGTGAGCACTTTGCCGGTCAGGCGCATCGATTTGCCAAACGTGAGGGGGAGCACACCCGTTGCGAACGGATCAAGCGTACCGCCGTGACCCATGCGTTCGAGGCCGAAACGATCGCGGACCCAAGCGGCCACTTGGTGTGAGGTGGGCCCGGCAGGCTTGTCCAAAAGCAGCACGCCAGCAGCGATTCGCTCCTCCACGCTGCGCTCATTCGGGCGTTGCCCGAAGGCAGGATCGGTCGTGGCCTCTGCGTCGAGCACAATGTGGGTCATACCGAATCCTCCTCAATCATCGCCACGACGGCCTCAACGACCGCTGCAGCGTCAAGTCGACTCGCGTCGAGCCTATGTGAATAGGGTTCCGCATCTTCAGGTTGCAAGCCGTAGAGTTCCTCAAAGCGAGCACCGTCCACGGCACGACGTTCCCGGTTGGCTTGCAGTGCGGCGTCAAGGTCACCGCCTTCCCGCATTACCACGCGTCGCGCGCGCTCCGATTCATCGACATCGAGCCAAACACGCAGGCAGTCCAAACCAAGGCGGTACGCCCACCATCCTGCCATGCGGCTTTCAACCACGTCGGGCCCTCCATCGGCCTGCATCCGCTCCTGAAGGAGGGCGTCGAGGTCACGATCCACGGATGCGTCTTCAGCGCAAAGGCGTCCGAACGAGCCCAGGTCCATGCCACGGCGGGCCGCTTCTTCGCGAAACACCTGACCGCCGTTGAGGGTGGTCCAACCGTAGCGTTCGGCCAACGCCGCCACCAAGGTGGAGGTCCCGCTGCCTGGATGACCGGAGACGGTCACGCGGACCATGGTCACACCCACTCGTGGAAGCAGGTTTGGCAGACCTTGGTCCGTGGCCCTTCACGGCGCACTTGATCGCTCCAACAGGTAGGGCACGCCAGATCTTTGGCTGCCGAGGAAGCCTTGGGCGCCGTCTCGCCATCTTCCGTCTTTGCAGCCGCGGCTTCGTCGTTGCGCTTGCGTGGTCCGTCGCGGCGGCGGCGCTGTTCTTGACGACGCTTGGTGGAGCCATCGCCGCTCCCCTTCTTTCCTTGAATCAGGTGAAGGAGCGGCTCAGGGATGGTCTCCTCGGCCTTCACCAAGGGATGGTTGCGGTAGCGGAGGAGTTTGATGTGCCGGTCCACCACGCGACCCAACGGCGCACTCATGCAAATGTAGGCACAAATCCATGCAGGGAACAAGAGAAAGCGATCATTCAGACCCCATTCTGGCGCCCACGGCAGGGAGATGTAGCCCACACGGAAGTCTTCCACGGTGGTCGTCAGCCAAGCAAAAATAGCGATGATGAACACCATGGTGAACATCATCGGTTTCATGGCGCCCATTTGCACGCTGAGTTGCTCGGGCATCATCTGCTGTTGCAAGGTCATGGCCTTGTCCTGAAGGGTCGAGTCCCGGGACATGCGAGCCTCGTTCATGATTTGACGCACCTGACCCTGCCGGTGCTGGAGGTGGGCCTGTGCAATCGGATCCATGAACAGGTTGCGCAAGACGGTGTTCACCAGCATCGATGCGCTGCCCAAAATGAGCAAGGTGATGATGACGAAGCGCTCCTCGGGGAGCACTGGGGACAAGATCGGGTCAGCGATGTCCCCAAGCGTGTTCCGAATGTTCGGATTGACGACGAGCAGGACCATCATGAGCATCATGGCCAGCATGGTGAACATGGCGCCTTGAGGGGGCGCAGGCGGTGCGGGGCCGCCGGGGGCCGATGGGGTGCTCACACCCCGACGGCGTGAATGCACGGCATGAACGTTCGCCCGTCCACACGGACGGCTGATGCCTTCAAGTCCCTCCCCGTCAACCGCCCACCATGCGCCGCCGAAGTCCACTCGATGTCAATCCGGGCTGGGCGCACCCGCTCCCAATGCCGATGCCCGGACAGCCGGTCAGCGCCACCTTGGAGGAGGCCGAAGCCCAACTCGCACGCCTGCCCAGCGCGCCACGCGTCTTCCTCTGGACGGAGATGGAGCAACGCTGCCCGCAGGGCTGGGGTCATTTGCCAAGCGTTCGTCCTGGAGCGCCACCTGAGTCCATCGAGGCTGAACTCGGGGCTTGGATGCGGCAGTACCCGGAAGCTTGGCTTGCAGTGGATCTCCGCGTGGGCACCATGGCACCGGCAACACGGACACCGCTGGAGGAACTGCTCGTGAGCATGCGCCGTCCGGTCATCCTCATCGTTGACGAAGACGAAGACCCGGAGCTGGCGCCCCGGTGGCAACTTCCGTTCTGATTCAGTTCTCCTCGAACTTGAATCCGCAGTCGCACTCGGTGGCGTCCGCTGCAACGTCCTTCATGCAGATCGGGCAAGACTTGGTATCTGCCGATTCGACCTCCGCGTCGTCGCTTTCGGATGCTTCCGCTTCTTCCTCGGCTTCTGCGGCGCCCTCGTCCTCGGAAGAATCACCGTGTGCTTCGTTCCATGCGGTGGCGGCGTCCTCCAACTCCTGCTTCTTGAGGTAGTTGTTGCCGTCGTGGTCGAACGCGGCGGCGTGGGCGATGAAGGCGTCACGGTGCTCGCTGTCGATGCCGTGGGCGTCCATGACGCGGTCGAGCACGTCGTCTCGGAACTTCACCGCAGGTGCACTCTCAACTTCCTCGGAAGCCTCTTCGGCTTCTGCAGGTGCTTCGGGTTCTGCGTCATCGTCCTCGATTTCGTCGCCAAAGACGGCGCCGTGGAAGGTGTTGAGGAGGTCGGTGTCGATGTCTCCTTCGCCCTTGATCATGTAGGCCACGTCGATGCGCTCGGCCTTGCCGACGCTTGGAAGATGCCAGATGACGGTGGTGCCTGTGGCGTCCGTCTCCTGGCTGGTCTCAACGTTCTCGAGGGCCGAGTTGTTCGCACGCACTTCGCAGTCCGTCATCTCGTAGCCGGGCGGAATGACGTCCTTGAGCTGGACGTCAGCCAGGGGCGTGTCGCCGTTGTTCTCGAAGAGGATCAGCACTTCGTAACGGCCACGCCCTCCGACCTTCAAGGCCTGCTTGCCCGCCGAAAAGTCACGGCGGTTGTGGACAACACGGACCGATGGAGCCGACTCGACGTCACGCTCACAGACTGGGCCAAAGCGCTCGCAACTGAATTCGCCACGGATTGGGGCGTCCACGCGTTCGTTCTGAGGCGAAGGGTCGGGCGCCACGAGGTCGTAGGTCACGACCACGACTTCGCCGGGAGCCATGCCGATGGGACCCTTGCGCCCGATGGTCAAGGTCAGGGTGTGACCTGCGCCGTCAGGGCTGTGGTGTTCGCCTTCGAGGGTGATGCCTTCGCTGACATCGGCCTTGAATTGCTCGGGAGGCAGGGATTGTCCGGCCTGCTTGATCTTCAGGGTCGAGCTGTCCACGGCGTGGAACACGCCAGGGATGTCGTCGGTGAGACGCATCAGGTTGATGACGGACGAACCGGTGTTGGTGATGCGGATCTCTGCCTGAACAGTTTGCTCACGGTAGGAATGGAGCTTCGATTTGCTGTAGGACTTCTCCACCGTTGCGTCAACGATGGCCAAATCGCGTGGCGTCATTGTGAGCGTACCCTCGGTGGTGGCGCTGGTGCGCGGCAGCACGGTGTAGGAGAGTTCCCACGTCAGGTCCGGCTTCTCGGCCGAGGCAACGCTGACCGATTCAGACCGCCACTCGCCATGGGGAGCGACGTCTTCGTTCACGTCGCTGAAGTCGAACAGCAACTCATCGCTGCCTTTGAGCCGAGCCTGAAGCTTGACCAAGTCCACGGCAAAGGAGGAACGGTTCTCGAACACGGCGGTGACTTCCCACGTGTCAGGGCGTTCACCTTCGACGGATCGCATGTAAGCGAAACCGCGGCAGAAGGCGTCCAAATCCTCGAAGTTCATCGTGGACAGGGCGGCGTCAGCACGGTAGGTGGCGGTGGCCGCACCGCTGGAAACGGGGTCCTTGCCGGTGGCGACGAGGGTTCCTCGCACCACGATGGTGCTCGATGCACCGACGTCAAGGTGGCCGACGTCCCACGTGAGCGTACCGTCCTCAACGGTGGCGTGCTCCACTTCTGTGACGTTCATGCCGTCAGGAAGCGGGCGGGTCACGACGACATCGTGCAAACCGGTGGACGCAACGTTGCGGACCTCCAATTCGAGGGAAATCGTGTTCTCAGCGCCCATGGCCAAGGAAAGCGAGCGCTCCTTGTCCCGAGCCGGGTTGGTGTCGAAGCGCTCTGCCATCATCAGCATGTTGCGGTCGGACACGGTGTACGACACGGCATGCTCCTGACCGGGCTCCAGTTCTTCGACGCTCACCACGTTCCCCTTGAGGTTCGTCGAGGACGAATCGGACATGACGGCGTCCACGTCGTAGACACGGTCGTCCTTGGAAGGGTTCGACAGCGTAAGGGTCCCCGTGACCTTCTGCTTGGTCACGTGACCGTCCGCATCCACGGTGGTGTCTTCCACTTCGTGAATGCTTCCTTCGAGCTTGTCGCCCGCAATGCTGTCGACTTCGTCGGAGGACCGCAAGACTGCACCGGCAACCACGCCAGACAGGCCTTCTTCGGTTGCGTCCACCTTGTCCTCGCCTGCGCCCTGTACGCCCTCAACAGGGAGGGCTGCGGTCAGGTCAGGGAGGTCTGCAGGCGGCTCGGGTGGTGCCATCAAGGCATCCGCCGCCAGAGGATCAGCGGGAGGAGCGGGGGGCGCGAGAAGTGCATCCGCTGCCAGCGGATCAAGCCCAGCAGGGGCGGGTGGGGCAGGCATGGCCAACGGGTCCTCGGCAGGCATGTCGAGCGCGGGTGGCGCCGGAGGTGCGAGCAAAGCATCCGCGGCGAGCGGGTCAAGGCCTGGCGGAGCGGGTGGGGCTGCGAGCGCGTCCATGCCGGGAGGGGCAGGAGGTGCGGGCATGGCCAAGGGGTCCTCGGCCGGCGCTTCG
>DUHJ01000164.1 GCA_013330925.1 Candidatus Poseidoniaceae archaeon
GGTGGCATGGACGATGATGAGCACGCCGACGGCTCCGACGAGTTGGAACCCGTGCCCAGCGAGGTGCTCGTCGATGAAGACCGAGACGACATGCTGGAGGAAATGAGCCTCGAACAACGCGAGGAGGCCCTCCAACGCTCGCGTTGGAACGTCTTCATGTTCCTTGGCATTGCCGTGATTCTGTTTGGATTCGCCCTCTTCCCAATGCCGTTCTCAGCCGATTACCAGTCCTCCTTGGGCGGCGCCCAGGCCACCAAGGACGTTGGCCTCATTTGGGGCATGCCCATTCCCGGCGACGACATCACGGACGTTCCGGTTCGTGTCGACATCACCATCGATCAACCACCTCCCACGCATTCCGAATTGGTCGCTTTCATGATCCAAACCGCGGATTGCACCGACTCGGCGGCCCTGTCGGACGGCCAACTGGCTGCAGAAGATGGAAGCCCCGACCATGGTTTTGCCACCACCATGGGCCGTGTTGACGCGGGCTCAGAGGAGGAGTTCCGCTTCCGCATCGATCCGGGGCAATACTGCCTCATCGTCAAATTCCGCGATATCGACGGTTTGAACGCCGATCAATCCGGCACCGGCACCATCGAAATCGATGGACGGGTTTGGCCAAACCAAGCCATTGCGGGCCTGTTTGGGCTTGTTACCATCGTTCTCGCAGCGCTGTCTTTCGTTGGGGCACAGCGTCATGGGAACGAAGTTCGTGCCATGAAACAGCCCAAAGAAGCCTCTGTGGAATCCACCGTTTTGGCCGCAGCCGGCCCCGCAGGTCCCCCGGCAGCAGGGCCGAGCGGTCCTCCTTCCGCAGGTCCGAGCGGCCCCCCGGCAGCCGCAGAAAAGCCCGATGCAGCCGATGCCCCCGCCGTCCTTCAGGAAGACGAGGACGGAACGGCTTGGCTCGATGCCGGAAACGGGTACGTCCACCGGCGCATGCCGGACGGCGCCTTTGACCAGACCATCTTCGTGCACAACCCTGACGGCGAGGGCTTCGTGCCCCACGAAGGCTGACCCGAAGCACAATGAGGCCCTTGCATGAGCGGCATGGACCTTTACGTGGCGCTTGCTCTTGGTGTCGGATTGGCCGCAGCAAGCGGTTTTCGGGTGTTCATTCCTCCGTTCTTGTACGGATTAGCCACCCGGTTTGACCTGAATCCAATCTTGGTTTCTGATTCTGGGATGCAGGAGTGGATGGCGTCCGACGTCGGTTTGGCGGTGCTCGGCGCAGCGGTGGTCTGCGAACTTCTCGCGTACTACATCCCATGGTTGGACAACCTGCTCGACACGATCGCTTCCCCGGCCGCCGTGGTTGGAGGGGTGCTCTTAATGTCCACCTCTTTGGGTGAGTTTGAGCCCGCCCTGCAATGGTCGCTGAGCATCATCGTTGGGGGCACCACCAGCGGAAGCGTGCAGGTGACGACGGTAGGTGTGCGTGCCCTCTCCACCGCCTCAACAGGAGGACTTGGCAACCCGATCGTTTCGACGATGGAAGCCGGGGCATGCTTGCTGTGCACCGTGTTGGCCTTGCTTCTTCCATTGCTGGCCTTGGTCCTCGTGCTTGCTGGCTTGGGTTTTGGAGGGCGCTGGTTGCTCCGCCGTCGCGGGGCGAAGGCGTCGGATGCCCGCCTTTCGGTGCCCATGCACCCTCAGGCTTGAAAACGGTCAACTGCGAGAAGACCATTGGAGGGCGTTGAGCGTTGACGGATGCATCAAGCCTGACCGTTGCCAAACTGAAAGCGCTGTGTGTGCTTCATGACCTGCCCACCGGGGGCCGAAAAGCAGAGCTGGTCGAACGCCTTCTGGAGGCGGGCTTGGACCGCAGCAGCGTCGGTCTCTCCGTTCAGGACGCTCCCGAACCCGAGGTCGAGGAAGTCATCTCCCTCGAACTTGAGCCCGAACCTGAGGTGATCGCCATCGAGGCAGAACCTGCACCTGCGGTAGACGTCGTTCCCCTTCCTACCGACGAAGAAGACGACGTGCTCGAGGCTGAAGTCCTCGACGCGATCCCGGTGGAGGACGACGTTCCCGAAGCCACCGACCACGTCGATGAGGTGCCACCAGCCGTGCCCCTCCCGGGCTCGAAACCAGCAGGCAACGCCACCCTGCTCGACATGATTCGAACCCCCAAGGCCGCCGCGGTGCTGCTCGTGCTGCTTCTCCTTGGAGCAGGGGGTTGGTATTGGGTCGAACAACAGCTGGAGCCCGTCACCGTGGATGCCCTGCGCTATGGCGACGAGATGGGCTTCGTGCTCATCGACGGCCAATTGACCGCGACCGAGGGTTTCGTCGAACCTGTGATTCAGCAACTGGACATCGAGGACGACATTTGCCGTTTGGAGGTCTCGTTCTCAGGGAGCGGTGACGTGGCCGTGCACGAAGGCACCATGCTCGACATTCCGTCACAGGGTTCCGACGACCGGCTTCTTGGCACGGTCAGCGTCAGGGGCGCGCATGGGGCCGAGTGGTTGGCCGTTCAAAAGGAAGCCAACTACGACCTCGACGAGTTGGTGGTCAAGCGCCATCTCCGGTCGATTGTTCCAGGCTCAAACGATTGCTCCAGCAGTTCTGCATCCGCCAGCGGAGCAGCCGAACTGACCCTCACAACGTGGACCGAAATCGGTGACCGCGTGACGCTTCGAAGCAACGCGGATTGGGAGGTCGATCTCGAAGGCGTGGTCCGTGGTTCGACGACGACCTACGGTGTCGGTGGACTCCTCGGATCCTTCGAAGTCTTCGCTCCGGGTATCGCCATGCTGACCCAGCCGGTCGAACTCCAATCCCTCGTCGGAACGACGCCCATCGAAACCGGGGCAACAGGAAGCGGCCTTGGGTGGGACTGGTCCGTGGTCGGCGCCGAGGATTTTGCCGGCAAGCGCATGTGGCGCATCGTGGCCACCCAACCAGACTTGGCGACGTATTGCCTCGGCAGCGCCACCTTGTCGATGTGGGTCGAGGCAGACAACCCTTGGGCCAGTCGCCAAACGGTGGACGTTCGGCTTTCTTCCGACAACAACGGGCAACAAGATTGCTCGACCCTGTCCCAACAATTGGGCGACGCTGTGCTGCCCGACGGTGAATTCCGCTTGACCCACACCTTCGAGCGGACTTCCCTCTCCCGTGGTGCAGATCGGTTGGACCTTGGCACCACCTACATCGGTCGTCCCAGCCCCAACGAATTGGGCGCGCCAGACGATGCGCTCGTGGACTGGACGCGCAACGCCAGCCACGTGCCTGACGGGGCTCCGTCCGCATCCACCACCCTTGAGGACGCGTTTGCCTGCCTCCGGTCGATCGGATCTTCGGCATCCGGTGCAAACGCCGCTCTCGACAACGAGGGTTACATTTGGCGCGCCGTCGGTGAATCGGGAAGCGTGGAGGACGAGTGGAACCTCTCGTGGGTCGGCAACGACGACGCCCATGGCTGGGTTCGTGTTGACGTTGGACCCGGTGAAAACGGCACCTGCACCTTCGTCCAGAAGGAGTCCCTCGACCTTGGCATCGTCTGGAACCGCGAATCGGCGCCGGCCGTGCTTCCCTTTGACGAGGTGGAAGCCTTGCTCGTGACCGAAGGCCGCTTCCCAGAACTTGTCGGCAGCGCTGGGCTGTTCGACGCCGATGGAGGTCACAACGAGGGCCTTCGTCGAGGTGTGTTGGTCGCTGTGCCCGACGATGGCCTGACCGGGCTGATCAGCGAGTTGGTTGACGGTGAGGCCGGGGCCACCACCTACGATTACGTGCGAACGTGGGAGCGCCAAGGATGGGATTCGTCCTTCAGCGTGGCCGTGGATGCCACCAGCGGTCGCGTGTTGGCCACCTCCCTCATCGAGCGTCCGGCGTGACGATGGTGGACGCCGAACCTCCTTTGGGAGCCGGGCGTGGCCGTCACCTCCAAAGCCTCCGAGACCTGCATGAGGCAACGATGGGAGAACGTGGCCGTCAGGTGACCGTCGGAGAAGCGGAGTTTGAGGAGCACCCTCAAGCCGCTCCAGTGGCGACCACCGCCAACGAAATTGGCTCGGCAAAAATCCGTGCGCCGCTCGACCTTCCACCCATGCAACCGTCAACCCATGGCTTGGCCCGCGTCGTTGCGGTCACCAACCAAAAGGGAGGCGTCGGAAAGACGACCACGGTGATCAACCTCGCTGCCTCCCTGGCCGCCTCCGGACTGCGTGTGCTTGTCGTGGACCTGGACGCCCAGGGGAACTGTGCCACAGGGCTGGGCATCGACAAAGCCCGGGTCGAATTGACCACCCGTGACTTGCTCCTCAATCCCGAGCGCGCTCCGGAATGCCGTTACGCCACACGCATCCCGACGTTGCACGTCGTGGTCGGTGACCGCAGGTTGGTTTCGGTTGAAGACGCCATCCTTTCCGATTTGGGCCGCGAGTCGAGGCTGTCCGAGGGCCTCGCACCCCTGTTGCCTCACTACGACCTTGTGCTGATCGACACCCCTCCCAATCTGGGTGTGCTTGCCATCAACGCCTTGTGCGCGGCTGACGGTGTGTTGGTGCCCGTCCAAACCGAATATTTCGCGCTCGAGGGGTTGGCCATGCTCCTTTCGACGGTCGAACAGGTGCGGCGTCGCTTGAACCCCAGCCTTGGTGTTGACGGCGTTCTGCTGACCATGCATGCCCCTACCCTGCTGAACCAACAGGTGGCCAACCTCCTTCGTGAACATCTTGGGGATGTCGTGGTCGAACCTCCCATTCGCCGCAACATTCGCCTCGCAGAGGCGACGAGCCGTGGCGAGCCCATTCACATCCATGCACCGAAATCCAACGGCGGCCAAGACCACCTCGCGGTGGCCAACGCGCTTTCTTCGCGGTGGGGATTGTCCCGGGGGCCGCAGGCATGAGCGAGCGAGGCCTCGGACGAGGGCTCGATCACCTGATCGAACAAAACGCCACAGAACTTGGCTTCCTCGACGCTTACGGCCCGACACCGGAGGAAGCCCTTGGCGAGGTGTTCGACGCCGCCTGCCACGCCTTGGCACGTCTGCAAGGCGTGCGGAGCGAGGAGGGATACCAGAGCGAGGGCGTGGTGTTGGAGCGTGTGCCGGAAGGGACGCGTTTGACCTGGACGGGTCAAGACTTGCCGCTGGTCCCCAGCGACCTCCGCCGACCAGGCATGCGTGAAGGGCATCTTTCCCCAGCCCGTGACGAAGCGAACGTGGTGCTTGTCGACTGGACCCATGAGGTCCGCCGTTGCCTCGAACGCGTGGTCGAGCATTGTTCAGGCGTTGCCTGAGCGCCGTGCAACGGCCGCTGCGGCAACCGTCAGGGCAACGAGGCTCAGAACAAAGCCCGGACCGGGGCTCTCCTCTTCTTCCACGCAGCCGTCAGCGGTGGCACCTTCTCCGCCCCAAGCGCCGTCGTCGTAGTAGCAGTTGGACCACGTTTTGTACCAGTCGCCGAGTGGGTAGAACTCATCTTCACCGTCGCTGTAGGTCACTTTGGCACGCCAGTTGACGTAGGTGTGATCCTCCGGGGGCGTCACGGTGATCGTGTGGCTTCCTCCGTCATCCGACACCGTGGCCTCCTGAGTCACGGGCGGGTCACACACGCCGTCGTTGGTGCAGATCTGCGTGGTCAAGAGCAGGGTGGTGCCGTTGTCCACTGCGTCCTGGTCCATCGTCACGGTGAGGGTCCACGTCTCTCCGTCAACGGAGGGGGAGGTGGCCGTGTGCGCAGCAAAGGGGGTTTCCGCATGGTCAGGGCCTGAATCTTGACCGCTGACACCGCCAGCGGAGGCCACGCCGACCAACATGAGCATGAGGCTGACGAGCAACACGTTCCGCATGGTTCGGCAGAATCGCCGCTCCTATTTGTCGCTGTGGGAGGACGCCTCACTCCATTTCCCAAAGTTCGTCGCCGACCCAGTGAATCGTCTTCACCGCCTTTCCGCCGGTCGCGGCCACCATGCCTTCGCCGGAGTCGAGGGCCCATCCCAAGGCCAAGGGCCGTTGGTGCACCTCGTCACGGATCCACACAAGGTCACCTTCCGCGACGTCCACGTCTGCTCCGGAGATGCCTGCGGCCATGCAGTCCGCTCCGTTCATGAGGAAACGAATGGCGCCATGGTCCACTTCCACCCAGTGCGCAGCATCGGCGTGCTCCATCAGGCCGCGTAGGGTCAAGGCCACGACGCGCTCGCCGTCCGGATGCTCCACGTCAACCGCTTTCGGGACTTTGTCAACAAAAACGAGGTTCCAAGGTCCGAATTCAGCGGCTTCAAGAAAGGCCCCGTCGACGTTCAGATCGATGCCAAGCGCGGCCTCGAGGTCCTTGAGCAGCGGGGCGATGGCTTTCCTTCGGATGGGCCGGCGCTTTCGGATGCTCCAATCCTTGACCATGCTCTTGCCGGCGCGTAGCGTGCTATGACCGTTGCCATGAGAGGGTCCAAGAATCCGGTCCATCTGGGCCGTGCATGGCCATGTGGTGCGCGATTCGGACCTATGCAGCACACGCGGACGAACTAGGCAACGCCCGCCCCACCCGCCCGATTTTCTTCACCAAACCCGCCGGTTGCCTGTCCACGAGCAACATCGTCGACGTGACCGGGCACGACGGTGAAATCCATCACGAGGTCGAGCTTGTGCTCAAATTGTGTGAAGGGGGGGAAGTCACCCACGTGGCTGTGGGTCTGGACCTCACCGACCGTGCCGCCCAACAAGAGGCTCGACCGGAGGGCCTTCCATGGGCCCGCGGAAAGGCGTTCCGAGGGGCTGCTCGCCTGGGAGGCTTTGTGCCTTGGACGCAGAGCGTGGAGGGTTTGTCCACCTCAGGGCTGCGCCTTGAATTGCGGATCGACGGTGAAGTCCGCCAATCTGCGGCCATCGCGTCGATGTCGATTCCACCGTCCCGTCTGCTGGACGATTTGCAGGACTGGGCGCCGCTGCAAGACGGCGATTTGGTCTTCACCGGAACCCCTTCGGGCGTGGGTCAATTGCACCCAGGAACCCATCTGGAGGCCGTCTTGATGGACGACAACTCGGCCGTTCTGTCCGGTTTGGACCTCCGTTGTGTTTGAGGGTGGGCTTCATATACGCCGCGTCGGTCGGCAGCCTGCGAGGTGAACCTTTCATGGCACAATGGCACGGCATCTCTCGACGCAAGACCAGCGGCGGTCGCCGAGTTCAGGCTCGCGGCAAGCGCAAGACGGAAATCTCCAGCGAGAAGCAATTCGCGCTCGTTGGAGAACCCAAGCGCAAGATCTACCGCAAGGCCGGTGGCAACACCATGGTTCGTGTCATGGCCGAGAACCGAGTGGCCATCGCCGATCCTGCAAAAGGCACCACCAAGATGGGGACCATCATGAGCGTCGTCGAAAACGAATCCGACCCGAACTACGTTCGTCGGAACATCCTCGTGAAGGGCGCCATCATCGAGACCGACAAGGGTCGCGTGCGCATCACCTCCCGACCCGGAAAGGACGGGGTCATCAACGGCGTGCTCGTCGAGTGAGGCCCCTGACCCGGGTCCACATGGACCTGAAGCACAGGAGCAAGAGGCGGGCACATGGACCATGACCCGGACCGCTTGACGTTGTGGCCGTCGTACTTCGACGTCCGCCGCTCTCGTCGATC